>CAYSLN010000263.1:0-3069 GCA_964431825.1 uncultured Pirellulales bacterium
ATTTAATAGCTACCCAAAAAAGAAACCTCCTGTTAAGTAAAGAAGATCACCACAATCAACTAACTTAAACAGGAGGTATCAAATGGACGTAGAAGGGAGTAACAGACTTAAAGAGTTTCGTCAATTAAAGAAAGAGATACGAGGTTCGGAGGAGCATCTGATTGTCGGGATTGATATTGCCAAGGATAAGCACCATGCTTTTTTTGGGACGGCAACAGGGAAAACGCTATTAAGGCGATTGATCTTTGAAAACAACATAGAGGGATTCGGAAGACTGCGTACCCGAACGGAAGCGATAAAGTTACAGCACCGCCTAAGCAAAGTGGTATTTGGTCTTGAGCCCACGGCAAATTACCATAAGCCATTGGCGGAATATTTAATCAAGTGTGATCATAGTGTGGTTCTGGTGTCCGGGGTAGCTGTCAGTAAGAACCGTGAGTTGCTGGATGGACGCTGGGACAAGAATGACGATAAAGACTCGGCTAATGTAGCAGATCTGATCTCCCAGGGGAAATGCCTGTATTACGATTATCCATCCATGCCCTTGAGGGATCTTAGGAATCTGCTGTCTGTGAAAAGGAGATTCAAGAAGCAGGAACATGGAACCAAAGTCCGCATAAGGAATCATTTGCTGGCTCAATATTTTCCGGAGTTTGATAGGTATTTTGGGAAGGGGTGTTCCGAGGGGTTATCGATAGTAAAATGGTGTTTGAAACCTTCGATAATAGCGGGCATGGAGTTTGATGAGTTTGTTCAACTGGTAGCGCCGCGTGTTAGGACAATAGGTCAGGAAAAGAGGTTAAAAGCTATCTGGGATCTGGCGATAGATTCAGTTGGCTGTGAAGCAGGTGAGGAACTGGATTTTGAAGCAAGGCTGATGGTTGAAGACCTGCAGCAGGTCAAAGAATCTATCAGGGCGATTGATGATCATATAAAAGATATCTGTCTTGGATTTCCTGAATACAGTTATCTCCTGACTATTCCGGGTTTTGGCCCTGATGTATCATCGAAGGTCCTTGGAGCAATTGGCAATCCGTTTCGTTTTGATAATGGAAAGCAGGTCCTAAAGCTGGCGGGTTATGATCTGAGTGCAAATCGAAGCGGAAGGACTTCCGACAATGCTGTTCCAGTTATTTCCAAGAGAGGCAAAGCCTATTTGAGATATGCCCTTTATCAGGCGGCCTTTATCGCCTCCACGAGTAATCGCTACTTTATTATTTATTACACCAATAAGCTTCGTGGCAGGGAGAGGGAGAAAGGTATTAAGACAAAGATGAAGGTGAAATTGGCTGCGAAGATGTTGATCATAGCCTGGACATTGATGAAGAAGAAGGAGCCTTTTGATCCGGAGTTTCTGAATATAGGCTAACATATTTTCTATTTCGGCGAGAGAGCCCGTTTAAGCGCGTTGAGACCATATTAGGATCTCGGGAGGGACAATACAGGGCCTCTCGTTTAAATTCCATAATCTGGATAAGGGATTATTGGTGATTGCCTGAGTGTAATACACCGGATATTGGTAACGATTAGGTAGGGGATTTGCCTTTGAGAGGGACGCGCCGAATATCAAATAACAGCCATAGGCTGAAGGGGGTAGTATATCCAAAATTATAGAGTCCTTTAAGTTCTTAATATTATGACGTATTTTTTACTTGACAGGAGATTATAGGATTGTCCCCCTTAAATGCTAATTTACGCGGTGGATTTGGGGATTGTCGAATGGTTTACATATAACCATCTTTGGGTTATTCTAACTCATTAAAAAGCAGTTTCTCATCACCAAGTAATTTCGTGTCACAATCAGAAAAGAGGTGAAGATATGAGAAGATTTAATCATTTTCTTCATAGCATCATGCTTGTCATCCTATTCCTCGTCGTACCGGCCGTTTGCTGGGGTCAATGGACGAACTGGGGGCAGGTCAACACGGACGGCTTCGGCAACACCAACAATTTCAGCGCCTTTTCCATGGCCGTCTACGGCAATCAGCTCTATGTCGGCACCTGGAACAACAGCGACGGGTGCGAAGTCTGGCGGCGTGACGGCTCCGGCACCGGCGACTGGACGCAGATCAACACCGACGGCTTCGGCAACTCCAGTAACCGGGGCGCTCACGCCATGGCGGTCTATAACGACCGTCTGTATGTCGGAACAGCAAACAATACCAATGGTTTCGAAGTCTGGGAGTACGACGGGTCCTCTTGGACGCAGGTGGCCAGCGGCGGGCTGGGTGACAACGGCAATACATGGGCGAGTTCCATGGTTGTCCATGACGGCAAACTTTACCTCGGAACCAGCTGGCAGGCAGGCGTATTTACCTATGATGGAAGCGCCTGGACCCAGATAAACGTGAACGGATTCGGCGACAGTGACAACCAGGCTGTCCGGAGCCTTGCGGTGTACGACGGTAAGGTGTACGCGGGCGTTACAACAACACCGACTATGCCAACCTCTATCGCTATGACGGCCCGACAACGTCCGACTGGACGCAGGTTGCAAGCGGTGGTTTCGGCGGAAATTTTGTGGAATTTCGCAGTCTCGCGGCTTATGACGGCAAGCTTTTTATCGGGGGCGCCGGATGGAGTATTTCCTGCCAGGTCTGGGAATATGACGGGACTACCTTTACCCGCAATGACCCGGGCGATGCTATGAAGTATGACGCCGCGCGCTGCATGAGCGTGTTCCAGGCCAAGCTCTACGTCGGGACCGGTAACGATTCCGGCACCCCCGAGGGGGGTCAGGTGTGGGAATATGACGGGGGAACGTGGGACCAGGTGAACGACAACGGATTCGGCGACACGAACAATCAGGCCGTGCATTCGCTCGCGTCGGACGGCTCCAGCCTCTTTGCGGGCGTCGCGAACAGCGATGGAGACGGGGGCAAGGTTTTTGCCAGTGTGCAAGCCCCAATCGTGACTACCCAGGCGGTGACCGGCATCGGCACAATCACGGCAACCGGCAACGGAACTATCACAGACCTTGGTTATTCGAACCCTATGGCGCATGGTGTGTGCTGGAACACTAGCGGTACTCCAACAACAACGGATAGTCATACAGATGAGGGTGCGGCA
>CAYSLN010000264.1:0-3047 GCA_964431825.1 uncultured Pirellulales bacterium
AGCCGGCCTCGAAAGAGAGCGGACCTGAAGAACTACGTTAAGGTGTTTCTCGGTCTCGATATTCCTGATGTTCGATTGTGTGCAGAGCATAACAGTCCGATGGATTATCTATGGCACAGCTTTTGGTCGGATTTTGCAGGCAATAGGAAGGGTAATGCTGATTCGGTTGTGTGGGCGAATCGTGCGGGGGGCAAGACGGAATTGGCTGCGGTTGCGACGCTGCTGGATTGTATATTCAAAGACAACTGCCAGGTGAGGATATTGGGCGGGTCGGGCGAGCAGTCCGGCAGAATGTATGAATACCTGATTGGTTTTTTGCACGGTGGTTTCGAGCGGTTTTTGGCGGGGCCGGTCCTGAAGACGAAGTGCCGATTCGCGAACGGCTCGGCGGTCGAGGTGTTGACGCAGTCGGCGAGGAGCGTGCGAGGTCAGCATGTGCATAAGCTTCGCTGTGATGAGGTCGAGCTTTTCGATGCGGATGTTTTTGCGGCGGCGAAGTTCACTACGCACAGCACGGGTAATCTTAAAGCCGCTATGGAGACAATCAGCACGATGCATCGGCCTTACGGCTTGATGCAGAAAATAGTTTCATCGGCAGCGGAGTTCGGGACGCCGATATTCAAATGGTGTATGTGGGAGGTGATTGAAAGATGCGAGGACAGGAGCTGCTCGCAGTGTCCATTGTGGGCGGACTGTGGGGGGAAGGCCAAGGGTGCGGAGGGCTATTTGAAGATTGACGATTGTATTACGCAGATGCGGCGCGCGAGCAGGGCCGGGTGGGAGGCGGAGATGCTATGCAGGAGGCCTTCTTTAGAGAATGTGGTCTTTGACGAGTTCGAGCCGGGGACGCACGTTAAGTCTGTCGATTACGACCCGAACTTGTCTTTGTATCGCTCGCTTGATTTTGGATTTGTAAATCCGTTTGTGTGTTTATGGATTCAGGTTGATGACGATGGTGTTGTGCGCGTGATAGATGAGTACGTTCGCAGCCGGGCGACGGTCGATGTGCATGCGGAGCAGGTAAAGAGCAGGACGGCCTGCGCGGAAGAGCAGGTTGCAGCTACTTTTTGCGACCCTGCCGGTGCCGGCTTGAGTGACCTGACGGGGACGAGTGTTGTTCGTGAGCTGCGGCAGATGGGGATAGTGACGAGGTTCAGGCGCAGCGGTATCCTCGAGGGCATCGAACTTATTCGCAGGGCGGTTCGTGCGGGTGACGGGCGGAGCCGGCTTGTGATTTCGCCGAGGTGCCAGAGGTTGATAGAGGCGATGCAGTGTTATCATTATCCCGAATCCGGCAAGGCCGGTGAACTGCCGTTAAAAGACGGATTGTATGACCACCCTATCGACGCACTGCGATATTTCTTCGTTAACCACAAAAGTCCTATAAGAACCACAACCAGGCGATATTAAAGGGAGAAACGTGAAAATTTGAGTAAAAATGCGGAGAAACAGGGGAAAAAAGGATTTTTTCAAATTTTTTCCGATATTTTCGGAAATTTTTAGGAATTGTTAATAAATTAGCCGTATAATATATATGATGCTTCTTTATGAAGCAGTTTAATCCTAGCCTTATGGCTTAGGATTTGGCCTCTGATCCCGTGAGCCGGTTAATCACGGGATATTTTATTGCGCCAAAAGCAAGTTCCCATTTTTGCCAATTCTCTGATGCGCCTTTTCCCCTTAGATTCTACATAAGCGCTTGAAAATTTCCATTTCTGCTGTCCAGTTAAGAACTCTAACCAAATCAGGTAATTCTCTTCCCATAGGATATAAAGTCTTTTGAATATTGGATTGCCCGAGCTATCAAATCGACCGGATGGTAGATGCCAACCCTCTACTCCATCAATCTGCCCCAAAAGTGCAGCTTTGATCCAGTGAATGCGCTGAGCCCGTTGTCTAACAAATGCATCTTTATTATATGGACGTAGAGTTTTGTAGGCACTTGTGAAGAACGCGTGTTTGAAACGATCCTCAAAAAATACTACTGTTTGTCCGTCATGTATTTCAATCTCACCCCTTTTCCCTTTGAAAGTATCTGTATCTGTATACAGACCAAGATAAATTCGACGAGTAAACTCTATAGCTTCTTCATCTGATAGGCAGTTTAAATCTAATAATAGTGAAGCGAGCTTCGGATTCACCTAATACCTCAAATCTGGTTTGAATATGTTGAATTTACCCACTGTAGGCGCAGTAGATGTACACAAGTTTTTAAGGCCTGATTGCATCGCAATGTAGGCAGCCAGTTCTTCTTTAGCAGAACCTTTTTGTGTTCCATTGTTTGCTGCAGCAACGGCACCTACTATTACATCGCATAATTGGGCTAATGGAGTTTCTTTCGAGTTGATTACGGTAAGGTCTTTAATATGAGCGATGCCTTGAAGTTTATTGTCAAGACACTCCTTAAGTTTCATATATCGGTCTGCGCCACGATTGTTTTTGTAATCGAGTAGTATCAGATACTCATAGCCTGGCTGAAGCCATTTCACCAGCATTTCATAATAGAACTTGTAAAAGGCTAATTCACTGTCGCTGAAGTGGTACTTATCTAACTGAACTTTGGACTGGTCAACAACGATTGCTCTGAAAGACGTCTCTTGTTGTTCGAAAAAAAAGTCAATTACCTTTTTATAGTCTTTAAGTCTTTTTTTGCTAACTTTGCTCCACTTGAGCTCAGAATTTAATTCACAGGAAAGTTTCAGCGTTTTTAACTTGTGGGATAATTCAGTCTTTTTGTAATGGGGAACCTTAAGGCCTCCAATTGTCATAAACCTATGGCTATCATGTGGAGTCCACTCGTGACAGCTTTCATCGCAGTAGATAACGTAATATGGAACGCCTGAACTTGCCTTATGCATATAAGTCCTTCCTTATGGATATCAAATGATTGCCTCACCAATGTAGATATTATAAATAATCCTTGTGTGTCAATTAAAGGTATTTTTCGGGCTTTTTTACATTAGCTTGTATGACCACCCTATCGATGCGCTGCGGTATTTTTTCGTCAATCACAACAAGCCTATGAGAGCCACAACCAGGCGATATTA
>CAYSLN010000265.1:0-3045 GCA_964431825.1 uncultured Pirellulales bacterium
TTATTTTTGGGGGAACTCCTGTTATAAAACAGACCTATCCCCATGTAACAATTGTGTAACAGATATTGACTAAATATGCCCAATTACGGCTATAAATGGCTAAAAAAAATCTTTCCGATTACCCCATATATAAGGGAGAATACATGGGATAACGCAACTGATTCGTAATCAGTAGGTCGGGGGTTCAATTCCCCCTGCTGGCTCTCTTTGTTTTGCTCCTATTTAGATTGTTTATCAGTAGGTGGGGATTTGAACTCTCTGCTTATTCTATTTATTTTTAATGATTTAGAAATGAATGGGTCTTAAATATTTTAACCTTAGTGTCCAAATAGTGTCCGTAATCCATCCTTAGCCTCAATTGCCATATCTGTTTCTGCTTCGTTATCCCTTCTAAAACTTCTATTGTCAATTTTTCTAAAACGAAAATGCCGCTAAATATATACAATCTACGACATTAGTCAGGCCATTGACCAAGTTATTTCGAGTGTGGTAAGTTCACTTCGTGATTCCAGGGAATTAAAATTTTGAATAGATGAATACAGTAACCGCAACTCACTCTGATCCGCAACGTACCCATGTGCGGTGGGTGATCCTTGGACTTCTATTCGTGGCGAGCTTCGTGGCCTATGTGCTGCGAACAAACATGTCTATAGCCGGCGAAAAAATGATGGCTGATCTAGGGTTGTCCAAAATTCAGTTGGGTATGGTGCTTTCGGCTTTTGCCTGGGGGTATGCTATCTTCCAGTTTCCCGGCGGTATTTTCGGTGATAAAGTAGGATCACGTCGGGCATTGACAATTATAGCGGTCTTGTGGGGGATCCTGACATTGGTCGCGGGTCTGGTGCCCGGGACGACACTCGCATCGACAACCGTTATTCTGGCCACTCTCATCGGACTGCGCTTCCTTATGGGGGTCGTACAGGCTCCTTTATTTCCGGTCACCTGTGGCAGAACGATCGGTCTCTGGTTTCCGGTCTCCGGATGGGCGTTTCCGAACGGATTGACGAGCACCGGACTGACGCTCGGTGCTGCTGCTACGGGACCGCTGATAGCTTGGCTGATGGAAATATTGGGGTGGCGGGAATCCTTTATCTTGACGGCACCCTTAGCATTTCTGATTGCAGGAGTCTGGTGGAGGTACGCGAGAGACAATCCGGCCGATCATCCGCGAGTTAGCAAGTTAGAGCTAAAACTAATCAATGAGAACCGGCCATCACCAGAAAAGACTATCGAGGACAAGGCAGCTTGGAAGCGCGTGTTCAAAAATCGAGACATCCTGCTGCTTACCGCAAGCTATTTTTGTATGAACTACGTGTTCTATATCTTCTTCAACTGGTTCTACATCTATCTCGTTGATGTCCGGAAATTCGAAATCCTGGAAGGCGGCTACTTCGCCGCAGCTCCTTGGATGGCCGGTGCGGTCGCTGCCAGTGTTGGGGGGCTCTGGTGTGATCGCCTCTGCAAACGCATCGGGTCACGATGGGGATGCCGAATTCCCGGCATGGTCGGTCTCAGTCTTGTAGCCGGGCTTCTTCTTCTCGGTGCTACAGCCAAGAATCCTTATCTGGCCGTAGTATTCCTTTCGTTAAGCTTTGGATGTACTCAGCTCACTGAGGGAGCATACTGGGCGGCGGCGATCTTCGTATCCGGCAAACACGCATCCGCAGCCACAGGAGTCATGAATACGGGTGGAAACGTTGTGGGCGGTATCGGGGCCCTTCTCGTTCCGATCACGGCGGAAGTTTTCGGCTGGGTACCGGCGCTGGCGACCGGATCGGTATTTGCTTTGATAGGTGTGGGGTTGTGGCTTTTCATCCGCGCCGACAGGCCTATGGCTTTAAGCTCCGGTAAAGCCTGATTATGTTTTTTCCAAAAGAAGATCCGGAAAAAAATATGAAAAGAGGAAAGCTCCCCAAGCTTGGATTGAGTTACACAGACAAATCATTCAACTGTCAATTACCTTACATCTTTTGGGGAATTTTTAAAAGGTACATCTCAGTTGGACAGAGAGTGAGTTGCTCCTTCCTTGGATTTTTTTGACTGAACAAGTTTCTATGCTGTAATATGGCTTTTGTAATCATCAGAGGGTAACCCATAACCCCGAAGGAGGGAGACTTATGAAAACCAAGAAGGAAATCCTTATGATGCGAATGATGAGGTGGAGTTTGTTAATCGCGCTCGTACTGGGATGGCTCACCATCACGGCAGCAGCCAACAGCCAGTCAAGGCTCCCCGACGTCACGCATGAGGGGATCGAGGTCAAGGAGATCTGGATTCCGATGCCCGATGGCGTGCGGCTGGCAGCCAGTCTGTTCATGCCGGCGGATCGAGAAGCTACCGCCAAATTCCCTGTGCTACTCGAATATCTGCCTTACCGCAAAGACGAAAGCCGTAAAGACCGGTTCGCGCTGTTCTCCTACTTTATCTCGCGGGGTTTCGTCGTCGCTCGTGTAGATATCCGAGGCTCCGGTTCCAGCGAAGGCAAACTGATCGAGTACGAATATACCGATCAGGAACAGGAAGATGGCGAGGTGGTCATTGACTGGCTGTCGAAACAGGCCTGGTCCACAGGCAAGGTCGGCATGTTTGGCCTCTCATGGGGGGCGTTTAACTCCATCCAGATGGCGATGCGCAACCCACCAGCGTTGAAAGCCATTGTCGCTATTCAGGGTACTGACGATCTGTTTCGTGACGACTGTCATTTTATCGATGGCATGATGCATGTCGATTCCTACGAGTTCGGTCAGGATATCGCCAATATTCTGCCCGCGCCACCGGATTACGCCATCGATGAGGCTTATTTTCGCGATCGCTTCGATACGGAACCCTGGCTACTCATATACAAACGACAGCAACGTGACGGTCCGTTCTGGAACCGGGCATCACTCAATTCCGATTACTCCAGCATCCGCGTGCCGACATTTGTCATCGGTGGATGGTATGACGGCTATCGGGACAGCGTGCCTCGAATGCTCGAAAAACTCGAGGCCCCAGTCAAGGGCATGGTGGGTCCCTGGGCGCACACCTGGCCGAACTTGCCCTATC
>CAYSLN010000266.1:0-3028 GCA_964431825.1 uncultured Pirellulales bacterium
GGTGGGGTATATGGCACAAGAGCTGTTCGATTTTTAAGGGAAACCAGAACGAAATCGCAGGCCCTTCAGGAGATTATTGCCGGCAACGAGCTTTTCAAGAAGCAGAACGGCCCTTCAGTCAATGCTTTTAAAGTTGCTCACCAGAACCAATCACCTCAAACTCGCCAAATCGTTGCAGAAATTAAAGCGTGAAACTCAGTGTTTTATGTGCTGTGTAACGTTGGTAACTAAAAAATGAGTCATCGCAAGTTGACTTAAGCGGGTGATTTTGGTAGTTTCGTGTGAATCGATACTTGATGTTCATTTAATGAACAACGGGTGATAGGTGGCCATTTGTTCGAAGGGATTGTATTATGAAACGAAGGGAGTTTCTTGTGCTAAGTACCAGTACAGTCGGAGGTCTTTGTCTGCACGGTTGTACATCAGTTCTGAGGGAAAAACTGGGTTCTGGAAGTTCAAAGGAACCGTTTAAAATTTCGCTGGCCCAATGGTCACTACACCGCAGGCTCAACGGCCGGCAGATGTCAAAACTGGATAATCTTGACTTCGCAAAGACCGCTCACGATTTGGGCTTCGAGGCAGTCGAGTACGTTAACCAGTTCTTCAAGGACAAGGCAAAAAACCCTAATTATCTGGCAGAGATGAAAAAACGCGCAAAGGATAATGGTGTCAAATCTCTGCTGATTATGTGCGACGGTGAAGGCTACCTTGGTGACCCCAGTCCGGAACAGCGCACCCAGGCTGTTGAGAACCATTATAAGTGGGTAGAGGCTGCCAAATATCTTGGCTGTCACTCAATTCGCGTCAACGCTCAATCGGATGGTTCGTATGAGCAACAGATGGAACTGGCCGTCGATGGGTTGCAGCGTTTGAGTAACTACGCTGTCGATTACGAGATAAATGTTATCGTTGAGAACCATGGTGGATTGTCGTCCAACGGCGAATGGCTGGCAGGCGTGATAAGAAAAGTCAATCTGCCCAACTGTGGAACGCTACCTGACTTTGGCAACTTTCCAGATGACATTGACCGCTATGAAGCCGTTAAGATGCTGATGCCCTATGCCAGGGCGGTCAGCGCCAAGAGCTATGACTTCGACGAAAAAGGAGATGAGACTAAAATAGATTATTACAAGATGATGAAAGTTGTACTTGAAGCTGGCTACAACGGCTACGTAGGTGTCGAGTACGAGGGCAGCAGATTAAGCGAAGATGAGGGTATCTTGGTTACCAAACGGCTGTTGGAAAAGATACGCCAGCAGCATAGCGAGGCTTAAAATACGCATCGAGGAAAGGGTAAATGCTTGTCGGCGTGATGACAGCTCATCTGTCTATGCAGGGGATAACTTCGCTGAAGGAGAAGAGAAGTATCGTTAAGAGTCTTATCGGCCGATTGAAAAGCAGGTTCAATATTTCCATTTCAGAAATTGAGCAGCAAGATAGCAAAAACAGTGCGGTCATAGCAATATCACTGGTCTCGAACGATGCTCGATTCATAGACCAGCAGTTTGACGCGATGGTTAATTTTATGCGTAAAGATGGCCGATTCTACCTTGGGCGAATCCAGCGAGAAAAGTTCAATGCTTGATGCCTGATTTTTAAAAACTACATCTGTTTAGCGATTTGTTACAAACGCGGAATAATGGTAAGCAGAAAAGAGATAATGTCCACAAGGGACGAAAACTAAAGGTCTTGGTTTTAACTGTCCTGAAGTTGGACGTTCTGCTCCAAAACATCCAGTTTTTCGCGAATTTCCTCAGACATTCTACTGTTTGGAAAATCATTTACAATCCGTCGGCCGACCTCGAGGGCCTGGTCCCATTTTTTTTCGGAGACAGCCATGGCAAACTGGACACCAAGATTGTGCAGCTTTGTTCTGAATACATCCCTTGCTGCTTCCTGCAGGGCCAATCCTTCATTGGGCGTAAGGTACAGGTCAAGCTCTCTTAGAATCTCCAGGCTATGGTCGGTATCTTGACGCTTGACGGCATCGTCCCAGGCGGTGAGTAGTATTTTCTTGCGGTTTTCTTTCTTGTCGAGCAGTCGTTGTCGCATCGCCTTTGCTTCTTCAGAGTCCGGATAGGCCTTGATTAATCCTTCAATCTGGACACTCGCCTTAACCCACTGATAGTTTTCGAACAGTTTTTCGATATGTGCTATGACCTGCATAATCCGTTCGTGGTCGTTTGCGCTACGGTACTCGTCCGCCTGGGCCTGTAAACTTTCAGCCAGCTCCTTATATTCCGGGCGACTGGCAATTTCACTGATTATGTCGTGGGCGGCTTCAAAATCCTGTTGTTGGAGTTTATCAAAAACCACCTCTCGCAAAGATTGCCTGTCAGCGTCACGAAATGCAATTGCCTTTGCTGTTTCGCTGATGCGAGTGCTTTGATTGATTTGCGCCAGTCCTGAACGAATTTTTTCCAGGGACCCCGTAACCTCTTCGAGTTTTGCACTGTTGTTTTGAAGTGTATCAACTATCTTAAATACCCTTGAGAGCATCGCTAAGAGTGCGCTCAGAAACATCAAAGCACCGAGCATCCCTACCAGATATTGCAACAGGTCGGTTTCAGATCTCTGGAAGATGTTGGTAAAGACCGCGAGCAGAACCACGATTATTAATGCAATGCAAACAATGACAATATGCCATTTAAGTTGCCATAAGCGGCTGTCTTTACTTACGTTCATAAAGCACCTCTCCTTACAAGAAAGGACTTTTACTTCTGTAATATTATAATACTTAAGAGCTCATTCTGTCAATAAACAAACTGTTGTTCTAAAGCGTTTTGCCCATTTAAAGCCATATTTACAGGGATAATCTTTGCGAAGAATTGGGCCTTCACGATTGTAAAATGAATACAGTTTTGAGACTGGTCGGTTAGTTGCTTAATTATGAAACAAGTATCTGAAAATTTCCAACGATGTCTACTGTGGCCAAATCGGATTTGCGTGAGGCGCATAAAAAAGGCCGAAGCTATTAAAAACCCCGACCTTTGCGAGACAGCTATTCATTTAGCGAATATAGAGCAAA
>CAYSLN010000267.1:0-3006 GCA_964431825.1 uncultured Pirellulales bacterium
CACGCCGCCAGCGTTCGTTCTGAGCCAGGATCAAACCCTTCAATTTGTATCGTCGAACCCCCAAAGCTCTCTTACGAAAGCAAAAAGGGGGATTTCGTCGAAAAAGGCTCAACACTTTGGCATACGCACCGAAAGTGCCGAATTGTAAAAAACACAATTTTTAAGCTCATTGTGATAAGGCGTATCCACCACAAGAACTGCACTTTCGCTGCTCATTTTTGGCTTAACTGTTAACTTGTCAAAGAACCGATCCTACTGCTTAATAGTTGTATCAACGAATTAATACGCTTCCACAGCGTAATATCCACCCCCCGATCTTATATTCGATTTTAGCTTAAATAATGGTATCGTCAATACTTTAGACAAAAAAAAACAAAAATTTTTCGCTTTTTTTATCCTGTGATTGCAAGCAGGAGGCTTTTACTACTGAAATCTATGAAATATGGGCTGAGCAGTCAAATTTCCCCCCTCAGCGCCATTGTCATTACACACTATATGAAATGCTGCAGTTGCAGAAAAAGTTCGTGTTGCTCCATCTCTCGAGGATACAAAGGCGAAGAGGTTCTAACAGACGCTTAGTGGTATAGCGTCAAACCAGCATAGAACGTTGTGCCCGGGCCGTCGCGCAACGAGTTTGGATTCCCTCCGCGGTTGAACTCCGGTACCCAGATGTCTTCGTCCAGGAGGTTCTCGACCCTTAGCGTCAGGATCGAGCGGCCTCTCGGTACGCCCAACCAATGGGCCATGTCGAGGCGGACGTTGAAGGAGACAAGGTTCAGGGCCTCGGGCTCCGGATTGACGACGACCTCGGAGGCCAAACGGGGCGGCTTGCCGAAGTGAGTGTAGGCGAATGCCGCCGTCCCCCAATCCCAGGTGTATCCGGTCCCGAACTTGACCATATAGTCGGGAGCGGTGCTGGGGCTGAGATCAGAGGTCTGTTTATTGTTCTGGTACATTGCCGAGCCTAGGACGTGCCAATGCGATGTTAAAAAGCGTTTGGCCTCGAACTCTATGCCGTCGAACTTCTGCTCGCCACCATTCTTGAATGAAAACGGGCTAACACTCGTGTCGCGAATGACGAGCTGGTTGATGACGCTGTTAAAATATGTGACCGTGGCATAAGTCTTCCTGTCTTGATAGAAAAGCTGGGCATCGTAGGTCGTTACTTCCTCCGGCTTCAAGTTACGATTACCGACGAGCATTGTATCAGAGAGATCCGTCTCGAGTGCAAAGGGGGCGCGGAAAGCCTCGCCCCGCAGGAGCTTAAGTCCCCACTTCTTGAACGGGGTGAAAATCACGCCGTACCGAGAGACAAAACCTTCGTAACCCTGTGAGGATTCGTTCCACTGTGTGCCCGCAATGAGCTTGACAGACTCGCCTATTTTGTAATCGGCCTGTGCGTAGGTGCTCTGGGGCTGATGATGGTACGCTGGGATGGATTGATAGTAATCGTCATCAGGTTTGTAGTTCTTCCGATACTCTTGCAGGTATCCGAGGGTGACATTCAGGTGGTCTATCGGATTGGTGAAGAGGGTTACTTCGCCCAGGATGTCCGAGGTGTTCAGGCCGACGGTCTGTGTTACGTTAGCGAAGCTGTTCTCCTGGAGGTTGTAAGTAAGGTTTAACTCCAGGTTTGTTCGATCGTCCAGGGGAACCCGGTAGCCGGCATTGGCGAATAGTTTCTTGGTGTCCCACTCGTGATATGGAAGAGACCACCACGGAATGCAGCCCAAATGAAAAGTATCGAAATTCGCTGCGAAGGCATCGAAGGTGAATCCGCTGTGTTCCAGGTGTACCATCCCCGAGAAGCTCTTGTTTTCTTCATTCTGTGAACCGAAGACTCCTAATCCATCGATCAGACTATAGTCATAACCGTGCTGACCAGCAATGCGAATGGAGGTGACATATCCGAGCTTACCGGATTTTCCTCCGGCAGTAACATTTGATTCATAGTACCCGTAACTGCCTCCCATACCGGAGATCGATAATTCATTATGGTCCGGAACGCGGGTCCTCAAATTGATAACACCGGTGAAAGCATTGGTTCCGTAAAGCACTGAGCCGGGACCGCGAACCAACTCAACGCTATCGAGACCGGCTATCGGAAACGTCATATAAACTGGAAAATCGAGGCCACCGAAACCGCTCTCGCGGATGGGACGGCCATTGAGCAAAATAAGGGTGTGAAGATCCACGTGTGTCGGCATGTCGCCGCGGAAAGAGCCTATGTTGTTGAGGTACGCGTATGAGCCTCGCATGTACACACTAGGCTGACGCTGCAAGAGCTGACGGAGGTTCCTGTCGCCGAAGGCGACGAACTCGTCACGGGGAACGACCGATACTATGCTCGGCGCCTCGATCTGCGACTCGGCCCTTTTGGAAGCTACGGTGATAATAGGGACCTCAAGGAGTTCCTCAAGGGACATTTCAAAAAGGTCTCCCTCCTCCTGGGCAGGATCCTTAGCCAGAACTGACGATTGGATAGTCACAATGAGACCCAAGATAACTACCTGGACAGTTAAGCAAATAAACATTCGTTTCATTGTAAGAGCCTCCCAAAAAACCATAAACACCCCCAGCTCATAAAAGAGCTATCTGATAATAAACAAACTACTATTATTTTTGTTATCGGTTAAAAGATGTTCGCACTTTCTAAACAGGAATATCATTCTGGAAGAATTGTTATCGGACATAATATACTCGTTCTTTTGTGGCACTAAGGAGGTTGATTGTTGACAGGTTACAGCCGATAAAGGTGGGACCAGACATGTTTTCGCCCCTATTGTTGTCCGTCAAATTCATAATGGCCGATGCTAAAGTAAAATAGGGCTTAATCTGAGATGGTAAAAACAAGCAAATAAAGGTCAAAACAAAGGGCAACCGCTAAAAAGCAGAGAATTCCATCAGGGGTCCTTTTGCACCCTTTCCGTCACATTGTAAAACCTGTAAGGATATCTCGCCGTGGTGTAGTAACTTTCATCAGCCAACAGAGCAAACTCCGCACCA
>CAYSLN010000268.1:0-3001 GCA_964431825.1 uncultured Pirellulales bacterium
ACTTCCTGGACATACAAAAGCGGACCAACAGTAGTGTTGTCGGCATAAATGACCGCATTATTCCCCACAGCATCCAACGCCTCATTCGCAAATCGCTCCGCCCCGTTATACCCGGTTTTCCATGGTTGCAGGAAATATGCGTAATCGTTTCGGTAGGGTATATCATCTCTTGTGTGGAGATTAAGCTTCACCTTCTCCGCCAACCTAGGCACAACTGCATAAACACCGACAGGCAACACACTAAAAATGAAAACTAAATACACAAAAATCTTGCGGTTTACTCGCATCTGCAAGAGATACACTCCAAGGCCCACAAACATCGAAGCCAAACAGTAAAATGGTATAAAGAACGCATACCTGTCATTGACAGTGTATCGAAAAGCAAAAAAGAAAAACAATACACTTAAAGCCAACAAAACGTTTCTAAAAGCTCCTCTCGGCAAAATCTTGAACAACCCGAAGCAACCTGCGAAGAACAGTAAAATATTAGGGGTAGGAAAATTAAGCAGAATGAAAAGAAAGTTTTCTTTTACAATTTTTGCTGTCAAAGAAGTATTAAGCACCGCCCCCTGCCAGTTCCTGGCAAAAGCCGCAGAGGCCAAAGTGCCAGCCACCTCACCGCTTTGTACCATGTTCCTAATTATCAAATACTCGTAAGGCAGCGCACCGATAACCCACAACAGTGCGATAATCAAAATATTTCTGCCGCGAATCTCCTTTTTAACTAACAAGACAACAAAAAATACCACATAACATATGAACGGTATCGAAGCGAGCATGTGAACAGCAATAGCAAGGCCGTTAAGTAATCCTAACCAGTACAAATAGGCCACCCGTTTGGTCCTCTCGTATTGCAGCAGCATTATCAGTTCGACACAAAATATCGCTGTCCACAAAGTATACGTTTCAATAATACTCGCATGACGCCAGAATGTATGAGAAACAGCGAAAGTAATCGCAGCAACTGCCGCCGGCAAAATTCTGCCAAGCCACAAACGCACAAGCAAAAACAAATTAGCTACCGCCACTGCTCCCGCAATCGCAGAAACCAGGTTCACCCTGTGAGCAAATTCACCGAGCGGTATATACTTTGCACCGATAGCCAATATGTAAAACAACGGATGAGAAATGGCAAGGCCAAGAAAACCTTCGATGTCATTATGCCAGATGCGATATTGTATCAGCCCACTATCCTGCCACAAAGCCCCTGGTGCACAACTGACAATGTAAAGTACGCCAGCGCCGAAAAGAACCGCGATATACCACCGAACCAACTCTAACCTTGTAACCACTCCCGATGTGCCGTCAAATCCCACTACCTGTCCTCGTCTAAAAAACAAACATTACTTCAAAAATCAGATGCTTTCCGGCTTCTGTCTGCTGAATCACATTGGTTTCACATCTTTGGTTCTAAGTCGTTCGCTATCGATAATCACCCTCAGCATTTCAGACAGACTCGTTTTAGGTCCCCAGCCGACCGCTGCCTTGATTCGCTCAAGGCTCGGCACCCGCCGCATCATATCATCGATAGGCCTGCCGTAGGCGGTCTCATAGGAAACAAATTTCTTCCTGCTCTTACTGCCCGTCATTTCGATAATCATATCAGCAAGCTCCTCGATGGTTACCTCCTCAACAGAGCCTATATTATACACCTTACCTGCCGCCTGTTCGCAGTCAATCAGGTCGATGACCGCTCCGACGAGGTCCTTTACGTAACAAAAGCATCGCCTTTGCTGGCCAGTTCCATATATCAAAACCGGCTCATCTCTTAACGCCCAGCGAACGAACCGAGGTACTACCATCCCGTATTGTCCCGTCTGCCTTGGCCCGATCGTGTTAAAAAATCTGGCCAAAACCACACTCAGGCCATACTGCTGATGAAAAGCCTGGCCCAGGAATTCGTCTATCGCTTTACTGCACGCGTACGACCATCGGGACAAGCTTGTGCTGCCCAGTACGATATCATCATCCTCGCAAAAGGGCACCGCTTCGCTTTTGCCATAGACTTCACTGCTCGAAGCAATCAGAGTTCTCCTTCCAAATTTATTAGCCACCTCCAGCACCGTTTCAGTGCCGCCTATATTGGTTTCTATCGTATGAACAGGGTCCTCGGCTATCAGCTTGACGCCAACAGCCGCAGCCAGATGGAAGACCGCTTCGCTCTGCTCTACCAGAGTCTCCATCAGCCCGGCGTCACGGATGTCCCCCTCGACAAAATCAAACTTAGGATGGCCCGCGAAACCTTCGATGTTCTTTAAGCTGCCGGTACTAAGATTATCTATGATGGCTACTTCACTGCCATCTCTTAGCAACCGCTCCGCAAGATGGGAGCCAATGAAACCTGCGCCGCCTGTAATCAATGCTCTCATATAACAAACTCAAAAAGATAACTTTTTCACCGTACCGGACGATTTTACCATCAAACTGACTCCAATAAATAGCCACTTATCGATGACAAATTACCAATACAAACAGACTCCGTGCCCGTCGGTTGCGCAAAAAAAAACGAAAACGCTCTGTGCGCTGCACCTGATTTCTCTTTCGTGACAGTCTTATCAGACAGTCGGCCCGGATACTTAGCTCCAGCCCGACTCTTCATCCCTGATTTCAGTTGCTTAATTCCTTTCTATTCTATAACATAACCATCGGAAAATAAAGAACATAGCTTTAGTAAAGGCAGACCGCGACAAGGCCCTCGACAGCCGATTCCACAATAGAAGCTATACGCCCTAAAAACCCGATAAGTTCGCAATGCACCGCCTTTTCACATTTACCACGCACGAAATAAACACAAGCCTAAGCCTATTTAAAACAACTCAAACACGTGGTTGTAAAATAGTTGTCCTATGGGTTTTTATAAGGCTAAGAATCAGCTTGTTATAGGACTGTTAACTACAGCCATACCGTGCATCTGTTGCAAGTAACTTTCTCTGCCTGAATGCCCCGTTTCAGGAAAACGCAAAATTGACTTGGTTTATCACACGATTAATGTACAATATAC
>CAYSLN010000269.1:0-2986 GCA_964431825.1 uncultured Pirellulales bacterium
CCCCAGGCAATGATGATAAATAACCCGGTCAGTGGTATGTAGCTATAACGGTCAGCCATAGCTTGACTTCCCACCTGTACTAAGCCTATGACTGGCACGAGGGTTCCGAGATACCAAAGCCATCCTAGCGGTAGGTATTTATGGTTTCGAGCTAGGCGAACTACAAAAAACGTTATCGCCAACAGTAACAAAGCGGCGCCCACAGCCTGCCATATCGGCACTGTATTGAAAGGATGAGGATAGAATATTGCCAATCGGCTGGGCCAGATCATTTTTCCGATGTATTTTACGTAGGAAATGAGAGAGTTGGCGATGCGGCTGCTGAGAAAAAGTGCCTCTAATGGTGATTTTGCCTCTCCCTGGACAAAGAAAGTTACAACACTTGAAATCGCCGAGAGAATAATAAGAGGAACCTTTTCCAAAAGTAGGCGAGTAGCAATCCGCCATTTAAAATGGGTACTTGGAGATAGTTGTGTATTCTGGTCGGTACCTTTAATAATTGAGGTAGTCTGGAGACGGCCGAGTGGCCAATAATCCAGCAGCAACAGCACGAAGGGTAAAGTTACAAGCATCGGCTTGGCCATAAGACCCAGCGCGAAGGTCAGCAGTACCAGCAAATATCGGCTGATACCCGGGCGTTTGGCATAAAGCAGATATGCCCCCATTGTCAATATCCAGAACAGAGTGCTTAAGACGTCTTTGCGTTCCGATATCCACGCCACAGACTCGACATGGAGAGGATGAAGCGCAAATGCAGCTGCAACAAAAGCGCTTCGCCAAACCGAGCCGGTCATTTGTTTAAGGACAACAAAGAGCAATAACGCGTTTGCTATATGTAAAAACAGATTAATCAGATGGTGCCAGCCCGGATCAACCCCGAATAACTGGCAGTCCAGCATAAGTGACAGCCAGGTTAACGGGTGCCAGTTGGCATTGAACCCGGTAGTAAATGCCCAGACAATACTGTCACGTGTAAGGCCTGCTTTGACCTGTTCGTTGTTTTCCACATAGTCGCCATCATCGTAACTGGTAAAATTGTAGCTATGTAGTTGCCAATAAACTGTAAGGGTGCTCACCGCCAAAACTAGGCAAATTAAAAGACAGAGATATTTGCTCGATGGTTTATCCATTGTTCTATCCTGGGAATAACTTTGATTTAATCAGGTTCATCTTGGCGAGTCGAAATGTCAGGGCCGTCCACAGACATCCGAAGCCGTACCTGACACTGTGCCAAAAATTAATTGAAGATGCTTCGGAGAAGTACTTTGTTGGGCAGCTAACCTCTGCGATTGTGTGGCCGTACCACAGTATTTGTGCCAGCATCTGATTATCGAATACGAAATCATCAGAGTTGACTTCGAGTGGCAATTGTTCCAGAAGCCGGCGTGAAAAGGCCCTGTAACCGGTGTGATATTCGGAAAGCTTGGCTCCTGTCATAATGTTTTCCGCAAAGGTCAAAAAGCGGTTCGAGACATATCGCCACCACGGCATTCCACCCTTAAAAGCATACCCACCGAGAATTCGCGAGCCGAGGACGCAGGGATAAAGGTCATTTCCAATCATAGAGGCCATTGCGGGTATCAACTTGGGCGTATACTGGTAGTCCGGATGCACCATGATAACAATGTCAGCGCCTTGTTTCAATGCCAGCTCATAGCAGGTTTTTTGGTTTGCGCCGTAGCCCTGATTTTGCGGGTGGGTATGGACAATAGTTTTAGGCAGGGCTTGAGCAATTGCGGTAGTTTGGTCACTGCTGGCATCATCAACCACAATGACCTGGTCCACTACACCCTGGGCCATGACCTCATCATAAGTTTTGCGCAAGGTCCTGGCTGCGTTGTAGGCCGGCATAGCAACGATAACTTTTTTGTCTTTGAACATAGTATTTGTATTATCGGAATTTTTAAGCTCCTGATTAAATCAGAAGTTTATCACTGTGGAAAAATTAAAATAAGAACTAAGTCTTTTCTTTCTTGAAGACAAATTCTATCGTACCACCTTTTTTTAGAGCTGCTTCCAAGCCAGCCAGGAGGACAAAGACAGGGTAGGTGCTCAAGTAAAATATTTTTTGCAGCACAATATTGAATCGAGAATATTCTTTTATATATTCGTTATTTCCTTTGAGTGCTTCAAAGAGGACATCCCTTTTTCTCAGGAGGCAATTGAGGATGCTCTGTTGTATTCCAAAGGGATTTTGCTCGAGGGAGAAATATTTCTGGTTAATTGATTTAAGACCGAGGTCTTTCAATGTTGAAATTAAGTCAGACGGTGCCAGAAAAAATATGTGCCTTGGAGGGTCTAAATGCAGCCATTTTCCCCGGAACAATCTGCTTTGGAGACTATCTATGTTCGGCAAGGACATCATTAAATAGCCGCCCGGCTTGAGAATTTTCTGGATGATGTGCAAAGTTTCTTTGGGTTTTGTTAAGTGCTCGAAGACGTGCCACATGCAGATGCCGTCGAAAAAATTGTCATTGTAGTTTGTTGTTGTTAAGCTACCCACCTCGAGGTTCAAACCTGTTATTTGCGCTGCTCTCTGTGCAGCTTTTCCGGGTAATTCTATACCGTAACCATCAAAGCCCTGATTAATCAGATATCCGAGGAATCTACCATTGCCGCAGCCGATATCGAGAATTTTGGATGGTGGTTTTATGTACTTAGCTAATCTGGCAGCTCTTGTCCTACGGAAATGGTCCAGCACTTTCTCAATACAAGCAGCAAATTTTTCTTGGCCTTCGCCATAATAGGAATCGTTATAGGCCTGGTTTAGCTGTTGTTGGGTGGGCGTGGGGCTCAGGAATACTGCCCGGCACAAAAGGCAGCGGTTAAGATAGAAATTATCTCCGGAAATGCTGCAGGTTGAGTATAAGCGAAGACTTTGTCTGGCTCCACAAAAAGGGCAGGGATTTTTATTATCGAGCAACCATTTCATACTAGAAGTCATCCCAAAACCCTCCGAAGGAGGATAACAATACAACCGAGCTGA
>CAYSLN010000270.1:0-2983 GCA_964431825.1 uncultured Pirellulales bacterium
AAGCGATTATAAACCGCCGACTGCACCGCCACCTCGTTCGGCGTCCCTTTCATAGTAAAGCCTCCCGTGCCTGTATAGAGGTCGCCGGTATTTTCACGAACCACAACGAAGTCTATGTCCTCCGGGCCTTTGTCTTTTAAAGGAGTCTCCACTCCCGGATATAGTTTGACCGGCCGAAGGTTTATATACTGGTCGAGGTCGAAACGCGCCTTGAGCAAAATGCCCTTTTCAAGAATCCCCGGCGCCACATCCGGATGGCCGATTGCGCCCAACAGAATCGCATCGAACTTGCGCAGCTCCTCGACAGCGCTGTCCGGCAGCGTCTCTCCTGTCCTTTTATACCTTTCACCGCCGAAATCAAACTCGGTCAAATCTACTTTGAATTTGAATTTGTCCGCAGCGGCCTTCAATATCTTCACCGCCTCAACCGTTACTTCCGGACCCGTCCCGTCACCGGGTATCACTGCAATCTTATACACCGTTACCTTCCTTTCACATCTTCTATTTATGCCTCTTACTTCTGTTTGTCCGAGTATCGCCAGGCCATATCAAACGTACCCTTCATGCACTTGACACATTTGTCATACTCCATGGTCGCAATCTGCAGAATCTTGTCCTTACTCCATGTCACGCAGAACATCACATCTGAAAAGTAAATCGAGCCTTCATCGGCTTCGACACCTTTGAAATCCGAATATATCTTTGCCTTTTGAATCGCCACATCACCGACCTCTTTCATTTGCTCTGTTGGCTTTACCTTCCCCGGCAGAATCATCTTTACATCCTTACCTTTCAACAGAGGCAGCAGTTCGTTAATAAGCTTCGCCGGTACATTGGCTATCCTTACCCTTCTGGATTTGGAGACCTTATTCTTTAGCTGCTCAACGCCCTTTTGTACACTGGCGAAAACCGTCGATATCTTTGCCTGATACTGACCATCTACTATCGGCATTGTTTTGACCCTTTCCTTTTACCTTTTTCCCCGTGAAAAAGCCAAATGATTCATAGTTTAAGTTAAGTGCATTATTATGTAAATTTTCATTCCGAGCAACCCTTGACAGCCGTCCGGATGATGAACCCGGCATTCATTCCTGCGACCAGATTAATTGCCTCCTTTATCGCCTTCTCGGAAATACCTGCTTTCTTGGCCATTTCCATTCTTGCAGACGTGCAGTCGGGACAGCCCTTTGTTGAAGCAACCGCTAAGCCTATCAGATGTCGTTCTCTTTCGCTTAATTCACCGTCGAATTTTCCACCAAAGACCGGGTCACCTGCATCTGTTTGGGCCTTAATTAAAGAAAAGTCTGAGTAATTCATATTTTATTCTTCCTTTTTTGTCTTTCTTATTCATGACGTGATATTCTATAGCTCTTGGTATCATGCTAATATCAACCCTTCGTGTTTCCAGCCATCCACTCCGTTTTCACTCAGTGGCCGCCACCCGTCCGTCCATCATCTTTCATGACCGAACTCAGTGATTTGTAGGACTTTTTAAATACATTCTTTTTATCAATCATCTTTGAAGCTTTAGCAGCTATGATTGCTGAAAGAGCAATAGTGAGAACCCAAAAGAAAAACTTACCAGCGAGATGCCAAACAGAAGGCCATAATCTTCTGGATCGTAGTTTTTCAAGATATTCTCTCCCCATAAGAGTTATACGGATGCCATCAATCTCTCCATATCGGTCGGGTTTGTCACTAGATGATGTCCATTTTTCATATCCACCAGAATTATAAAGATAGCCAGCTACAATAAGCTCATTCATGACATGATAATGAGTAATATTGTCATTCGTAAAAGCAAATTTTGTTTGACCTTTTTCAGCAGAAGAGAGGAAGTAGTAGATTACTTTGTTCATTTCCTTGGTAGATAGAATGGCAGGGCTAAGATTTTCTGGTGGCCCAGTAGATGTGAAAGTTACATTTTCAGCCGCCACTACTAATAATAGCAATACTTTCAAAAAACTTTGAATACTTGTTATTAACATATGTCTAGTTTAATAATACCTGTGGGCCTAGTCCCAGTAATGGCTATTCAACACTAAATCCCGATGTCGTCTATCAGATCTGATCTTATGCTTGCTTTACACTAATATCAACAAAATCGTGGCATGAAAGATAAATCCAATTTAATCCATGACATTTCAGTTCGCTGGCACAGCCTACCTGCGTCCAGTGCAACTAATTGTTCGCTTTCGCTATTTTATCTGTGTCTATCCAATCGCTCCTCTGGAATACCGGCATTCCTCAGTATCTCGTGGATTTTTTGAAGAGCAGCTGTGTTCAGGATTGCAAAAAGAAAAGGTGCATGCGATACATAGTAAAAGCTTTGAAGGCCCTCATCGGCAAGCTGCCTCATCTTTGCCTGACGCTGTTTGTTGAGATTCAGTCCAATATTCCGGTAGTGGCTCTGATCATAAGTGATCACGCACAGAACTCCACTATTTCGTAATTGTTTAATAATAGTCTGAATGGAGATATGAGCACGTCCTTCTGTCTGATTTTGCGCACTTGGTAATCTAATGCCGATATCTGGGTCGTTCAGAATGGAATATGGTACAGGATGTCCGTTCTTTAGAATCGGTATCCTCGTGAGTTGGGTGAAGTCCTGACGAAGTTCTTCTGGGATGAATCGTGGTTCCGCGTGGAGAGGCGCCCATTCAGAAAGCAACCCTTGCCACATTCGTTTAACAGCATCGTATGAGTCGCCCAAGTATTCTCGTTTCATAAACTTCCTTTTTTTGCCTGATGTAATAATATACAGCACTTTTTGTATAGCAATCCATTCTACCGCAAATAAAATGTCAGCTTAAGAACACCTATATGGGTCAGATTCCAGATTTTGGGAAATTTTTTGTTACTTGATAGCAAATCACTACCAAGTCCATAGCTTTTTGCCACACCTCAAGGTCCTGATAGCTTTTAATACTCATCTATCCATCCTGGCCCCTGGCAACTGACCCCTGACCCCTTTTTATATGTT
>CAYSLN010000271.1:0-2965 GCA_964431825.1 uncultured Pirellulales bacterium
GCTCCGCAGTTGCCTCATCGTAAAACTGCGCCACGATCGTTTTTCCCAACAGCACCTTCGCCTGCTTAGGATGCGTTTTGTTAGAATCAACAAGTCCAGCTACTTTCTTGGTTGGCAGGTCGGTCAAAAGTGTAAAGTAGTTCTCCATCATATCATCGGAGATGCTCATAACCTTGCCGAACATATCGTTCGGCTCATCAGTTACACCGATGTAATTACCTTTTGATTTGCTCATTTTTTCTTTGCCGTCCAAGCCAACCAGAATGGGCATAGTAATAACAATCTGCGGCTTCTGACCATCCAGTCTTTGGAGGTCTCTGCCTACCAGATTATTAAAGGTCTGGTCCGTCCCACCAAGTTCAACATCGCTTTTTACAATCACCGAATCATATCCCTGCATAAGTGGATACATAAACTCATGAACGCCGATGGGCTCACCCTTTTTGTGCCTGATTTCAAACGTGTCGCGCTCGAGCATTCGAGCGACAGTCATACTGCTTGCAAGCTTAATAATGTCAGCCAGATTCAAACTTGCGAGCCACTCGCCGTTATACCTGATTTCCAGTTTCTCATCAGATATGTCGAGGATTTTGCCTGCTTGCTGAAAGTAAGTCTTTGCATTCTCTTCTATTTGCTCCGTGTTCAGCATTGGTCGAGTGGTATCCTGGCCGGAAGGGTCGCCGATTCGCGCTGTGTAGTCTCCAATGATAAGGACGGCCTTATGGCCGAGGTCCTGGAATTGACGCATCTTTCGCAAAACAACTGTGTGGCCAAGATGTATATCAGGGCTGGTTGGGTCCAGGCCGAGTTTTATACGTAGTCGTCTGCCCATCTTATCAGCTTCAGTCAATTTCTCAACCATTTCGGGCTCGGTGAAAATCTCAACCGTTCCACGTTTTAGAAGTCTTATTTGTTCCGCAACTGCCTTTATCATAAAATCTTCTCTGTAAATCAACCTGCTTCAAGGCAGCAATTATAAAGCTTCAGAGGAAAATAGGCAAGAATCAGCTCGACAAATTCAATGAACTTGATTTGTTTCCTGAATGGCCTTTTTGGCCCTCTTTCGTCTTATGTACGATGTCACAGCAATCGCATACAGAATAATGGCAGGGACAAAGAAAGCAAGACACATAGTTTTTATCTGTCCCTTGTCAACGTACAGATGCGCCGTCCTCCACAGCGATATTGTTTTGTTAGGCCAGAACATCCTCACATCATAGTGATAAGCCCCATCAATCAGTACATGAAGCCAGATACCAAGAATCCCTGAGATAACCATTTTCCAAAAGCCGGTCTCATAAGGAAGACGCAATATCCCCATTATTCTTTTGAACAGGCCCCGCAACGGATACGCTGTTACACCCCATACAGCACCTACTACTGCTCCTATCAGGAGCGTATGAACATACCTGTGCTTTGGCCAATTTGCATAAATCAGCACTTCAATGTCAACTATGACATTAGCCAAAACAAAAACCGGTATGTCGAGCCACTTTTTAAATACCAGCCCAACAAATCCGCTCGGCCCAAAATGATATGGAGTAAATGGCATTGGAGCTTCTTTCAAGAGATAACAGGGACTAAAAGCTGGTTAAGTAACTGTCTTTCTGTAGGTAATTTTGAACGTAGTCTTTTATTGCATCTTCAAGAGATGTGTTTTGTTCTTTATAGCCAGCTTTGCAGAGTTTGGCCATCTCGGCCTGTGTGAAGTACTGGTATTGATTGCGGATAGAATCCGGCATATCTATATACTCGATATTGGGTTTTTTGCCCATAGCTACAAAAACCGCTTTTACTAAATCGTTCCAGGTGCGGGGCCGGCCGGTGCCGATATTAAAAAGGCCGGCTGTCTTTGGTCTGTCTAAGAAGAACAGCGTCATATCAACTGCGTCTTTAATATAAACAAAATCACGTACCTGTTCACCATCTTTGAATTCGCTTTTGTATGATTTGAACAGGCGAACCTTACCCGTAGCGTTTATTTGCTCAAAGGCCTTGACTACAAAGCTGCGCATATCGGCTTTGTGATATTCGTTCGGCCCAAAGACGTTGAAGTACTTCAGGCCCACAACCTTGTTTAACCGCCCGGCCCTGCGTGCCCAAAGGTCGAATAACTGCTTGGAATAGCCGTACATATTCAACGGCCTCAGGTCCTCGATTCTATCCTCATCGTCACTAAAACCAGCTGAGCCATCGCCGTAAGTTGCTGCACTCGAAGCATAAATGAAGCGAATATCAGCCTCGGTTGCCCATTGGGCTAATATTTTGGTGTATTCGTAGTTATTTTTTATAAGATACGAGGCGTCTGTTTCGGTTGTGCTTGCACAGGCACCAAGATGGAAGACAACCTCGATAGAATCAGAGAGTGTGCTCTCGACAACCATTTCCAAAAAATCGTCTTTTTCTACATAGTCGGCAAAGGACAAATTTCTCAGGTTCTTCCACCTTTGGTCGCACTCCAATTGGTCAACGACAAGAATATCGTCAATCTGTCTTTTGTTCAATGCGGCAATTAGAGCTGAGCCTATAAATCCGGCTCCACCTGTAACTACTATCATCTTTGGGAACTCCCTAACCAGACTATCAGTTTCCAAGAGCTTAACTTCCCCTCCTGAATGTGTCAAATGTTTAGCGAATCTGAAGCGCATAAAAAAAACCGCTCAATCGTGAGCGGTCATGAAAAAAGTAAAAGCCCAGTGCTTTTCAGCACAAAGCGATATAACTCGCAATTGCCAGGAACAAAAGCCTTTTCTTGGTGAATGTGAAAGGAATCCACTTCTCGTAATAAAACTTTCTCACCACTTTACTTCGCCCTCTTTTTAACAATAAGCGTAAGATTCTCTCTTCCTATTGTCCCGTT
Source organism: uncultured Pirellulales bacterium (assembly GCA_964431825.1). Lineage (GTDB taxonomy): Bacteria > Planctomycetota > Phycisphaerae > Sedimentisphaerales > Anaerobacaceae > CAYSLN01. The sequence continues at coordinate 2,861 of CAYSLN010000271.1, forward strand.
ATTATAACCAAAAGGTCTACCGAAAGGCAAGAAAAAACACCTTTTTCCGGATATAACTACTTGTAAATAAAGGGCTTAAATCATACAAATGGGCAATTTTTTTGC
>CAYSLN010000272.1:0-2952 GCA_964431825.1 uncultured Pirellulales bacterium
TCGACCTTTCCCCAGGGATCGGCAAAACCCAGCTTGTACACACGGACCGGCGTCCCATCTTCGAGGGTCTCGCTGGTAACATCCTGTATCGGTGGAAAGTGTTCTCTTGGGACAGAGGCTTTGATTCCGGCAGCAATTCCCAAAAAGTCCGCTGGATTTTCAGGCGGCACCTGAGACCCACCGGTCACAGTCTCCTGCTCGACCTGGAGGCCGCCATCGGGACCCTTCCGGGTCACGTAGATAAACTCACCATCATAGGAATTGGCAAAGAGCACCTGGTCACCCATCCTGAGTACGCGCTCGAATCGGCCGGTCACTGCATCGTACCAGGCAAGATCAGATAAAGTAACCGCCTCATCTGTACCCGTGGCGAGTTCAAGCTTGTGCGTATATGTGTGGCCATCGGCTCCGAGTGAATAGACAGGAAACCATCGGTGAGACAGCCAGCTTTTAAGGAAAGCTAAGTTCTTGTCCTGCGTGACATCAGATTCCAGATCACTGAGAAGCTCACCTGCATCAGGCACCTGCCCCGGATACAAGACAATCTCGGTGGCAATGTGAGCAACCCCTCCGGCACCAGGATAAAAGAGCGCCTCCTCGGCGGCACATGCTTTATCCAACATGGTAAAAGAAGCTGCACTCCCGGCTATATCAGGTTGTGACCAGAGCCAACTGATGAGCAAGGCCGCAATAAGCGCCGCCGCAACGGCGGAAAATTGTGTTATTCTACTTTTCATGATTATTCTCCAGATTTTTACCTGCCGAGGTTGCTTTGCATGTGCAGCAAGGAGGACCTTCTCAAGTTTATCACGGTGTTCAGGGTCGGGAGTATCATCAAACTTGATATCACGAATGAAATCTTCAAATTGTTTTCCCTGGTTTATCATATCGCTACAGCCTCTTTTCTATGGCATCTGTTTTCTTTCGAAGTCTGTTAAGAGCGCGTTTAAGCTGGCTCCTGACAGTGCCATCGCTCGAGCCAAGCACCTCGGCAATTTCTGTTAATTTTAAATTCTCAAAGAAACGCAATGTGATGATAGTCTGGTACCTGGGTCTTAGGGTTAACATCGCCTGTTTTAGTATTGCTAATTTCACAGCAGAATCTTCAAAACTGCTGTTTTTGGTTTTCGATTGTTCCCGAAAAACTTCCATCGCTGCTTTTCGTCTGGCTGATTTCCTCAGGTGCTCATTAACAAAATTGGTTGCAATTTTATAGAGCCAGTTTCGAAACTGCTTTTCGCCACCCTGGAAGGTATTAAACTTTTCAACAACTTTAAGAAAAACCTGCGAGGTAACATCTTCGGCCAGGTGCCTGTCGAAAAGCCTGTGAACACAATACCTGAAGATATCATCGTAGTGTCTTCGATAAAGCAAGGCAAAGGCGTTATAATTCGTCCGGGCCTGCACAATCAGGCTGTCGTTTTCGAGCCCTTCGTTGGCACCATTCACAATAGCAAATCTCCTAATTTTACAGGTATCGACTATCATCACTATTATAAATGCGCGACAGACAAAAACGTTGCAAAAATATCAAAAAATAACCGCAGATTATGCAGATAAAGTTAGAAACCGACAGGCCAGTAGTTGAAAAACCAAAAGCTATATGCTATACGCTAAACGCTATGAGTAAGTTATATGGCTTGATATTCGACGTTGATGGGGTGATTGCCGATACCGAAGCGGTCAACTGCCGGGTCTCGATCCGGATGTTTGCAGAATTGTTTGGAATCGAGGGAGTAAAGCCGGAGGATTTTACAGCCGGGCTCGGACGTGGGGCGGAAGAATACGTTAAAGCTGCAGCTCGTGTGCATAATCTGGAACTGACGAATGAACAGCTCGCCGAAGCGGTAAAGAAACGCCAGGACTTGTTTCTTGAGGTCCTGAAGAACGAACCCCTGCCCCCCTATCCGGGCGTATTGGAGCTGATCGATGCAGGCTTGGCCAGCAACGATTTCAAGTTAGCCATTGCAACATCAGGGACACTCGAAAAATCACGAGCGGCACTGGAAGCTGCCAGAATTCCATACACGAAAATGGTCTATGTCACCGGCAATGAAGTTAAAAACAAAAAGCCCGACCCCGAACTTTTCCTTATCGCCGCAGAACGTATGGGTATCGAACCTAAAAATTGCGTTGTGATAGAGGATGCCCCCAACGGCGTACAGGCTGCCAAAGCCGCAGGCGCCAAATGTATCGCCGTAACAAATACCACAACTGTAGAGAATCTTTCCCAAGCCGACCTAATCTGCGACAGTCTGGATAATGTCAACCTTGAAATAATTAAAAAGCTTATCAACTGCTCTCTTTAGTGTGTGCCGCTGTCCATCTCCTCCATGATGAGCATCTGACCCATCTCTGTGATACCCGCTGCCTCCATACGGGCCTTAAGGTCGGGCGAGTCTAGGAAGGCCTGCACCTTCTCAGCGCTCTCCTGTACTGACAGTACAGTCACGGTATTCGGGTCATCCACGTTGCGGAAAACCTGGAACGAGATTTCGCCCGATGCTTTGCGCTGCTCGATGCTGGCGTCATATCCTTGTTTCCACTGCTCGTAATTCTTGACCTTCATTCCAACATGCAAATGTGTAACCATCAAATGCTCCTCTTTTCTTTGCTATCTATGTTTGCGAAAACGATACGCATAAGTTCAACCAGAATCATTTATAACATTACTCATCACCTTTGTCCAGTGTCTCTTGCTGCCACCATGACCGTGACTCCTGCTCCCGTCCAATAAGTCACACGCTCAACCTTCGTTTGGATGCGACACATCCACAATCCAGGGATTTTGAACCTCGCGCCTGATTATTTCCCCTGCGAGGTTGACCCAGCTTTTGCATTCGTCGAGCACAACACTGTCACTGCTGGCAACGACGGCATCAGTTTTCTTCAATTCGGCATCGGGACTTAGCAGAAGCTCAATCTCCCAGTCCCAGCTGTTTTCCTGTGCCA
>CAYSLN010000273.1:0-2947 GCA_964431825.1 uncultured Pirellulales bacterium
GAAGAGCCACAACTGAAAGGAGAAGAATAATGGGAATGCCTTTTAGCGCAGATGAAGTTTTTGAGATGGCCGAACAGATAGAAAGGAACGGAGCCAAGTTTTACCGCGGCGGGGCAAAAAAGTTTCCGAAGCTGGGGGAGTTTTTCACCGAGCTTGCGGCCATGGAAGACAAACACGAGAAGACCTTTGCAGCAATGCGTGCGGAGCTTTCGGGAACGGAAGCTGCTCCACCTGTTTTCGACCCGGACGGCGAGGGGCAGATGTATCTTCGTGTGATGGCCGATGAACACGTTTTTAATATCAAAGCGGACCCTGTTGAACAGTTAGCCAGCAAGAAAAAACCAGAGGACCTTTTGAAAATGGCCATCGGCTTAGAAAAAGACTCTATCGTATTTTATGTCGGCCTAAAGGAGTCTGTGTCACGTAAAGCCGGCAAAGACAAAATAGAGGCCATAATAAAAGAAGAAATAGGTCATATCGTCACTCTGAGAGAGAAACTGGAAAGTTTGAATTAGCTATGGCCAGGTGAACAGCTATATGGGACAGTTATCGCAAGCTCAATCGGCAGGGGAAACAGGGATGTTAGATTTGGAATCCTTATTTAAATTAAACTATCCGATGTGCATAATCTGTTCGAAGAAAGGCGGCCAAATCAGCGGCTGTATCGTCAATACCGTATTTCAGATTGTTCCTGAGCCGCTACTCGTAGCTGTAAGTCTTAACAAACAGAGTTTAACTCACGAGTACATTACCGAAAGCAGAGTTTTTACCGTATCGGTTCTCACCGAAAGTACTCCTATGACGTTTATAGGCAGGTTTGGTTTCAAAAGCGGCAGAGATATAGACAAATTCGAACAGGTAAAATACAAGACGGGCCAGACCGGCGCACCAATAGTTCTGGACAATGCGGCAAGTTTTCTCGAAGCAGAACTCATCGAATCAATTGATGTTGAAACACACACGCTCTTTATAGGGAAGATTACCGCCTGTGGGACCATTGATGACAACAAGATACCGATGACGTATACTTATTACCGGGACGTTAAAAACGGCAGGACCCCGCGGACAGCGGCAACTTATATAGAGAAAAAACAAAAGAAAAAATTAAACCAAGGAGCTAAAGAGATGAAGAAGTATAAATGCCTTATGTGTGGTTATATTTACGACCCGGCTGTGGGTGACCCTGAGAATGGTGTTGAGGCGGGTACGGCATTCGAGGATTTGCCGGATGACTGGGTCTGTCCCGAATGTGGCGCCGGCAAGGACGAGTTTGAACCGGTGTAAGATTAAATCCGGCTATGGAAAAACAAAATATTTGCTCTATATTTAGTTAAGAAAGAGGAGCTAAACAAAACGCAGAGAGCTGAAAACGGCAAGGTATAGTAACAATGTCTGAAATTCAACCATTGGTAGCCTCACACGATATCATATGTGCGGAAATACCCGCTCCGCCAAATGCCATAATTGTGTTCGGGGCCTCCGGCGACCTGACTCGCAGAAAACTGCTTTCGAGCATCTTTGAGATTTTTGCACATGATTTGCTCGATGAGGGTTTTTATCTGTTGGGTTGCGGCCGAAAAAAACTCACAGATGAAGATTTCCGTAATTTAGCGCAAGAGGCGATACGGGAAGATATTGATTATGTATCAGTAAAAAAGCTGAGTTCCTTTACTGAAAAGCTCTACTATATAGAGGGTGACTACAGTGATGCCGGGTTTTACGAGGGCATCAATGCTAAAATAACCCAATTAGACAAAAAGTATAAAATCCAAGACAATCTCCTTTTTTATCTGGCTGTTCCCCCGTTTTTGTATACGACGATAGTGAAAAATCTCGGCTCATCAGCATTGGCCTGTCCGAAAAGACGTGGCACGAAAGGGCAAATCAAGCTGGTTGTAGAAAAGCCCTTCGGCAGAGATTTAAAAACCGCTCTCGAACTAAACGATAATATCGGTCACTGCTTCGACGAGTCACAGATATATCGCATCGACCACTACCTCGGCAAAGAGACTGTTCAAAACATACTGATGTTTCGCTTTGCCAACACCATTTTCGAGCCACTTTGGAATCGAAACTACATCGACAGTGTGCAGATAACGATAGCTGAGACGACCGGGGTTGAACACAGGGCGAGTTATTACGATAGTGCGGGCGCCCTTCGAGATATATTTCAAAATCATATGCTCCAAATGCTTGCCCTGGTAGCGATGGAAGCACCGGTATCGTTCGAGGCAGACCACATTCGTGATGAGAAGGTCAAGTTGCTACGCTCAATTCGCCCATATAAAGTGGACGAATTAGGTGATTCTATTGTTCGAGGTCAATATGGCCCCGGCTATATAAACGAGAGGGAAGTTGTTGGCTATCGAGAAGAGGCCGGGGTAGACCCACAATCCAAAACCGAGACGTTCGTAGCCGCAAGGTTGTTCATAGATAACTGGCGATGGAATGGTGTCCCCTTCTATCTGCGAACGGGTAAGAGGCTTGCAGGGAAGGACACAGAGATTGCCATAACATTTAAAAAAGTGCCACATTCCATGTTTGCCTCGGTCGGGCTGGATGATATGCCGGCTAATGTGCTTGTATTACAGATACAACCGGAAGAAGGAATGTCGCTCAGCTTCCAGGCTAAAAACCCCGGCTCAAAAATCTGTATGAGCACGCTCAAAATGAATTTTAATTATAAAAGTGTTTTTCTTGTTGATATGCCGGAGGCATATCAGAGACTGCTTTTGGATTGTATGGTTGGTGATCAAACGCTATTTATGAGGTTTGACGGTGTCGAGGTTGCGTGGCAATTATTAACTCCTGTTCTCGAGGCGTGGCAGAATGATGATACGGTGCCCTATGAGTATGCCGCGGGTAGTCACAGCTTTCCTGAGGCTGACAGGCTTATTGAATCCGACGGCCGAAAGTGGCGACAATTAAATTCAACGCAGGCTTAGCG
>CAYSLN010000274.1:0-2937 GCA_964431825.1 uncultured Pirellulales bacterium
GGCGTGTTTATGGCAGATATGTTTGGCACGATTCTGCTGCTGGCCGGACTGCGAATGGTGATTCGGTTGTACCATGAGGAATTCCGCACTGTCGAAGGCGGTCGATTGAAGCGATTTCTTATAGTCGGTGCCGGCAACGCCGGTGAAGCACTTCTGCGAGAGATTCACCGTATGGCCATCTCGGAATATGATGTGATAGGCTTTATCGACGACGATCCCGCCAAACAAGGCAACTATATACACGGGATAGCTGTACTCGGCACGGTTGAGGAGCTGTCGCAAATCTGCAGAGACCGTAATATCGAAGAAATCGCCATCGCAATACCTTCGGCAACCCATCAGCAGCTAAGGCGAGTTATTCAGGTGTGCGAGGGCACCAAGATTCGGTTCCGGACGGTCCCGGCTATTACCGATATTGCCTCCGGCAAGTTCCGTGTTTCTCAGATTCGAGATGTTGATATTAAGGATTTGCTCGGCAGAGCGGCTGTAGAGCTCGACCTTGATTTAATAGAGGCTTTTGTTAAGGACAAAACGGTCCTTGTTACAGGAGCCGGCGGCTCCATTGGTTCGGAGATGTGCAGGCAGCTGTGTAATTTTGATCCGAAGGTGCTTTTGCTCGTTGAGCAGGCGGAAAATCCTCTGTTTTATATAGAGCGGGAGTTACGCAAGAGGTTCCCGACAGTTTCCTTAAAAACGATTATTTGCGACATTACCGACAAGAGACGCGTGGACGGGATTTTCAAAGAGTATAGACCACAGGTTGTTATTCACGCTGCCGCTCACAAGCACGTGCCTTTGATGGAACTGAACTGCGGAGAGGCTATCAAGAATAACGTTGTCGGTACGCAGACAGTCGCCAATGTGGCGGATAATTACGGCACCGGTAACTTTGTGATGATAAGCACCGACAAGGCTGTTAATCCGACCAGTGTAATGGGCTCATCCAAGCGAATCGCGGAGATGTATATTCAGGACCTGAACAGGACCAGCGAGACACATTTTGTAACGGTGCGGTTCGGCAATGTGCTTGATTCCGACGGCTCGGTCGTTCCTATATTCAGGAAACAGATAGCTGAGGGTGGTCCTGTGACCGTCACGCATCCGCAGATGAAGCGGTACTTTATGACCATACCGGAGGCGAGCCAGCTCGTTCTGCAGGCGGCAACAATGGGCAAGGGCGGGGAGATATTCGTGCTTGATATGGGCAAGCCGGTGAAGATTGTGGATTTGGCCAAAGAGCTTATTACGCTAAGCGGTTTCAGGCCCGGACAGGATATCGAAATAGTTTTCACGAACCCAAGGCCCGGCGAGAAGCTTTTTGAAGAGCTTCGAATAGAGGGTGAAGATATGCAGCGTACGAGGCATCCCAAGATCAGTGTGTGGAAGAATATTGCGATGGACCGGGACAAGCTTCGGGCTGGCATAAATGAGCTGGTAGATATTGCCCAAACACAAAACTCCAGTGAAGTGATTAGGAAAATCAAGGAGCTTGTGCCGGAGTATACCGGCAGCGAGGCCACCTTGCAGGAAGCCGGTGGTGATTAAGAACGTAATTCCGCTCAGTCATTTGGACTGCGGCGAGTCTTTTCTCCTTAAATCTGCAAGTTACGGTTTTTGCGTTTTCTAAGCAGAACCAGACTGCCAAGGGCTAAAAGTGAAATTGCCATAGGTTCGGGGATGACTCCATAGTACCAGTAATTAACAAATATCCCATCATGACTATGGGGCGGAGCCCAAAAGTCAAACTGAATCGTAATCGACTCACCATCTGGGACAACAGGTGTACCGGAGAACTCTATCCAGTGACTGATTGGCATAGCTGGATGTGAATCAGTTATCGTTTGCAGTTTTGTGCTTGAGGCACTTCCGGTAACGAAGTAACCACCACCGGGTAGCGGAGCGTCTCTTTCCAGAGAAAATCCTGTCCAGGTGACACCTGTGTCATTATAGAAGGTTCTAGTAACACTAAAAACCGATTCTGAATCAACAAATCCTATAACCTTAATATATTTTCTTTCGAGGATAGGTAAATCGGGTTCCAGCGTTAGAACGGTCTCTGTAATTGTTAGCTGTTGTAAGTTATAATCGAAATCCCAATTATAGAGTCCCGGGTCCTCGTAGTTCTTAAAATCGCAGTCAATCTCCATGAGAGTAGCTTCAGCACCGGCACTTAGAAAAGCAAGTATTCCCAGCAATATGAGAACTAATGGATGTTGCTTCATGATTTTGTCCTCCAGTAAAAACATTATACTCTAAAGCTAGGAGTGAAGCAAGACCTTTTTGAATTTTGTGTAAATGCTTGCGCCTAACCATCGCACTTCCAATGTTCCTTCTAGTCGGTACTATCAAAAATGATTAAGAACAATAGGATATAATTCCGCGAGGTGTGTTTGGCTGGCTTAAGGTCGATAAGCTGAAAACAAAGGTGCAACAAGACTTAGGTTGATTGTATTTGCTCTTCTTTTGGGGCCTGTATTTGGTCGAGCTGCAGGCCGAATCGGTCGAGCCTCTTTTGGCCATCTTCGTATTGGCTATGTGCGTTTCTTAGGTGTTTGCCTAAAACTTCCCAATTGGCGCCGAAGTCAGCGAAGGAGGCATTGAGCCTTTTCAGGTTCTGGCGTATTTCGGCTGCCTGCTTTTCTATCTGCAGGCCGTGAAGGCCCATTACGACCGTCATCAGATAGGCGTACAAGAGATTGGGCGATACGGGGATTACCTTTTTATCGAGACATTGCTGCAGGATGTCCTGCGTTTGGCCCTGATATTTGACAATTGTTTCGTAATAGATGTTCTCGGCGGGTATATACATTATCGCAAAATCAAGCGTGCCCTCGGCAGGTCTGATATAAGCTGAAGCAATCTTATCTATATGGATTGTCACGTCTCTTAAGAACTGTTTGCGAAGTCTGCTTTTTTCGTCATCGGTCACAGCGTTCA
>CAYSLN010000275.1:0-2909 GCA_964431825.1 uncultured Pirellulales bacterium
CAATCGAAAACCACTGGCCTCATCGTGGTCAGCCGACTTCTTCAACGGTATCGGGCAGAAGCTGACATCAGGCCGAGCCCACTCGCCTTGCTAAGTGGGTCTGCGAAATCAAAAGGTGTATTTGAACATCTCTATTTCAGAACCGTATCTGTCAGCAACCCTCGTTAGTTACGCCCCTTTACGACTCAGTTTTCCGCTACTGCTTAAGACCTTTAAAGACCCAGCAGAGATGCTCCTCACTTTCTAAAGCCGCTAGGTGGACAATAAGCGGTCTTGTTCCAGTAACGCTAAGATCATTGCCATTCGCTCAGTAGAGCCCTTGGGCAGATGGCTGAGTACTCCATGCATAAAGGTGATTTCCAGTTGACCATGCAAAGGCAGCAACACCCCCGCAGCTTCGCTTGATTTTTAGACGCTCACCGTCAATATCTATCATACTCCTAACAATCGACGCCTGGGTCCCATTTGGCGCATATTCCGTGACGTAGCCATCCAGAACCAAAGCCTCGTCGTTCTTGAGTAGTAGCCTTTGTTCCGAGTTCTCATCCGTACGAGTCCAGTGAAGAACAGCTGTCTTCGTCTTGCCATTAAACCAGATACGGGGAAGAGGGCTGAAGCCTAAGGGAACGTACGCGCTACAAAGCCTAGCAATATTGCATAGGCGTCGCTGCGAATGTTGACCGCGAAATCGCAAAGCCAAAAACATGCTTAAGTTCCGACCAAACCAGTGCCAAATTCCGTGAGCAGTCTATTTCGAGCGCACCACCCTACGTTTCCAGACTGGGGCCCCATTAGAGCCTATTGTCAACGCCTCACACTCCCTGCTAGCTCTTAATAGCTGTCGTTGTTTCCACCGCCACAAATGAGCCATTGCCTCGACTAGGTCACCTTCGTCGACCGAGGACAAGTCACGCCCGTGATGCTCAGCCAAGGACGGAGCAAACAGTGCTTCTCGACCAAAATATCTCAATGCCACTCGCGAATTACTCTCATAAAAAGTCTCTCGAATCTTTTCGAGATCATCTGGTGCCAGTGCAATTCCTGTATCAGGCTTGAATAATTGTAGCGCGTCGACTAGATCGGCTCGATCTAGGTTAAACTCGTCTCCGGAGAACCGCGGAATCAGTGGATTTAGTTTACTCAAAATTGCAAGACTTACAGCACCCAATTTCTTATTAAGTCGCCTTGGACGCCGCGAGAATGGAGGCGATCGAAGGCCACTCGTTGCTAGGAAATCTTCAATAACATCGCCAGCAACGAGGCTCCTCCTCTCGTAGAGCCGGACTTTAATGCAATCCCTCCCAAACACTTCCTCCCACCGACTCAACATCGTGTCATAGTTGAAATAAGCGTCGGAGGAGAGCGGTATGGTCAGCTCAGCCCCGATTTCTCCACTTTTGATTCTCGTAGAAAACGAGCTGACTATTAGCTGTTCCTGTGGTCGGAGGTAGACAACAATCTCGACAGGCCCGAAGGATTTAAGTAAATTTTTTACCTTTTTTACCTCTGCAGATGATCTTAATCTAGATGATAGATGTTCGTTTGAAATCACGACCGTGGTTGCACAATTTATTTCGTTAAAAAGCTTCCTAGCTAAATCCCGTCTAAACGTATTAAAGTTCGTGTTGTCACCTAGGTTTTCTATTATTCTGAGATTCCTGTTGTCATTCTCATCATTAGCAGCAAAAAGAAATAGTCGTGTGTGATTTTTCCTACCGAGACTCTTGGGATAAACTACGCCCTCGGCTGCAAAAATGCCTCGATTAAGGTGAAAGAATTCCTGAATAGATTTAGTTCCGGTTTTTTCGGCTCCGATATGCAAAACTATCCGTTTGGTCGAACGTGTGGTTTGCACGCCACCTCTCCCCCTCGATATTTTGGCAGACTTGCCAGATCTGATGGCCCACTCTGAGCCCGTCAAAAGTATTCTGACGCCCCCAAAGGTCCGCCTAGCAAGTTTGAGGACGCCCATGACGCTACGCCATACAGTTCGCCTTACCGCTTTGCTCGCAGCTGTTTGGCTTCTGGTCGTTACCATACTGTTCGATCAATTTTTGGCAACACGAGGCTGTTCCGCGCTCTGTCAGTTCGCCGTAATCACCGTGTTAGGATCAGGTTTAGCCCTGTTTGCGCTTGGAGTTGCTGTCTGCCTGCGGCTTGCGTTCAGGAAAATAAAGGAAGAGCATCGCCGAACGGCGTCACAACTGAGGCAGGCGTCACAACTGAGGCAAGAGCTAGCGGACCTTGAACAAGAGCTGGCAGACACGGCGCTACCCCTGATTTCCTCTACATCCACTTTGGGCGAGCTGATCAAAGAGGAGGCGCGAGAATCGAGGCGACAAATGGATGGACTAATAGCCGTATACAACGCCCTGCGACCTACGAGTCCGCTCCAGTACGCTACAGATTGGAGTTTGGAAGCTCACAAAATCCGATTGATCTATTCCACCAAACCAAACGTTGTAGTTGAGCTCGGGGCGGGGAGATCTACCTTTCTGATTGGCCTAGCTTTGAAAAGGCTATCAATGTCAGCGCGGTTATACTCGATAGAGCATAACGCAATCATGGCCGAGGAAGCCTGCCGAAGCCTCCAGGCTGAAGGATTAAAAGAAAGAGTGAATATTATTCATGCACCTCTGTCTAATCTGCAAATCAATAACCAGACTTACAGCTGGTATCGACGATCTGCTTTCGCTCATATAGACAAGATTGACTTACTTTTTGTGAATGGGCCAAGACATTACCCAGAATCTAAGTACCCAGCCTTGCCAATACTGTACGAAAAGCTTTCTGCCTGCGCCTTAGTGTTGCTCGAAAACTCAAACGCGGCGGACGAAGCGAGCGTGCTTCGGAGTTGGCAAGAGTTCTATTCCGACTACGAGTGGTCAGAAATAGAGTTTGGAAGCAAA
>CAYSLN010000276.1:0-2902 GCA_964431825.1 uncultured Pirellulales bacterium
CAGGGCCTCTGGTGGCATCTCCGTTGCTATTCTTTCCCATATTGCCAGGGCTTTCACGAAATTGGCATTCGCAGGGAGTGGAGACACTTTTTACTTGTCAAAGAGCTGGCGGGGTTCCTCCTCCTGTATTATACCACAACCTCAAAATAAGTGCGAATTTTCTACACAACACTGTTTCTGTGGCTATTTGCTCTTTTTCTCAACCTCAATGAGTTGTCTATCTTGGTATGTGTACTCTTTGTCCAGAATTTTATCTATGAACTTGTCACCATTTTTTAAATCGAGATTTTTATAGGTGAATGTTTCTGCCGGGATAGGCTTGTTTATTTTTTGATTTTTGAAAGTGACTGTATTTTCATAACTAAGTGACCCATCTGGATCAAAATCCTTTTGGGTTATCTTGCTAGGTATGTAAACACCATCAACAAGGTCATAGTTCCACGTTTTGTTTTGAAGCAAAATACCATCCTGGTTTGTATCCTCAACTGAGGTCATGTTAAAACCTACCTTACTGGAAAAAGTTTTTGTCACGATAAGATAGTTTCCAGGGCTTACAATACCGGGTATTTGTACACGATATCTTATTGTGTTATCATGTGCGTACTCTTCCACCTTCAAGCGATGTCCATCAATATTCCAATCTCCGTGTTTATCGATATATTGTAACACCAATGAGAAAGTCTCCCATATGGGCATGCCGCCTATTAAATTTTCCCGAGGGTCAAAAACAGGCGGTCGGTTACATGCCGAATGTATTTCAGTTTTTTCCTTGATGGCTATATTGCGTACAACAACGCCTTTACGAAGTGCATACGGATTACAATGTAAATGATATTCAGGCGTAAGAATTGATGTTTCATACCACGGTCTTGATTTCGTGCCAAGGTCCTTCCCAGTTTCAAAATCCCTATATTCAGACGGATTCTTGCGAATATTATTTACATACAAAAAATCCTTTTTTGTATCTATGAAAAATTTGCTTGCGTGCTCTCGGCGCTTTTTTAATATCTTTGGAGCTTTTCCTATGCCATCCGTATATGTATTAAATATGCGCTCAGCCTCCTCCCCTTCGTATATCCTTTCTGTTGTTATGCCCGCTTCACCCTGCCAAGTGTTAATTTTTTCATAATTGTTGCGTACTTTAGCTGATATCATTAACAGAATCTGTGGTATTTGGTTGGCGTCAACAGGCTGAAATCCGACTGTGGTACTACCCTTCAAGTTTTCAACACCAGTACAGTTGAGTGATATAATGAGAATAACTATATAAACGCTTAATCTGTTTGGGGTAATTTGTATATTCATAGCTATAGCTCCTTAATTGAAAATTGAATTTGCTTCAAATATCTTACATCTCAATGACTAATTCAGCGCAAAGAGCTTGGTTTACAAAATGTTCTTCTCCACTCCAAATATCATAAGCGCACTTGTTGCACCAGAAGGGCCACATTTCGCTCACATATTCACAATGTATACCATAAACTGTCGTGCATCTATGGAATAAAAGGGATTCCTTCTTAAAACATGTATACTCTGTATAACAAAGAACTTCAAATGGTTCTTGACAGTCACCAGGACAACCTCCAAAGCAAGAAATAGAATATTGACCCGTGTAAACTCTCCGAATATTTTCTGAGCATTTGTATATATCATATTGACAATAAAGACATTCTAAGTCATGGGAGGTGCTACAATTAATACCGCCGTCAGAAAACTCTTCACACTTATTTTTGCACTCCCCATCACAGCAAATCTTGTCAGGGTCTCCGCCGCATACTTGGCACCAACCGTCCACACATGATTCACAATCTTCGGGATCGCAACAATCACCTTCACAGCACTCGGTGTCGAGATCACAACAACCACCATAACAGCAGTATTTACCATCTTTATGATAGTTGCAACAATGGCCAGCAGGGCAACAATAATTGTCGCAACAACTGCCATTGCAACAATATTGTCCGTAATAGCAATAAGATACACACCAGCAGTCTACGCAGTTTCTACACGGCCCACAGCCGGCCCCGCATTGATCGTAATCTACACATTCGCCACTCTCGCACTTATAACAATCAGGACAGTCGTCATCATCAGTGCACTCCGGGTCCGGACATGCTGTTGCCTGTACCGTAAAGAAAGCAAATGTTAGCAAACAAGTTAACAAGAGCGTTATCGGATTTCTTGTTTCCTTTTTCATAACTTTGTTCTCCCTGCTTTTTGAAATAAACATCGGTCAATTACCTAAGATCTGCTCTTCCAGTTCTTTAATTTTATGCTTTACGCCTTTTACGCGCCAGTCATCCGGCTCGGCCATCTCTGTAAACGCGCGATACATTTCTCCGGCTGTGCTCAGGTTACCCATTTTTTCATAGGCACGGCCCAGATTGTATAATACATTGGGCGTTTGTGAACTATTGGGCTTTTTGGTCAAATACATCTCCAGATATGCAGCAGCTTCATTCCATTGTCCATTCTTCAAATTCATCCCGCCTAACGTCAGATAGGCATCGTGGACTAATCGGCAGTCCGGATAGTTCTCGACAAGTGCTTCGTAGGCCTGCATTATTTTTGGCTCCGCTTCCGAGGCAGTCAGGATACCTTTATTTTTCATCCTCTTGTAGCTATGGGCTATCCTCAACTGTGCGTGCCAGGCGTGTTGGTAATCGGGCCAGTCATCGACTATTTTTTGCCAGTACTCTATAGCCTTCTCATATTCACCTAATCGCCTGTAACAGTATCCCGTTAAATACCAGGCATGTTGGGTGAACAGGGCCTCTGGTGGCATCTCCGTTGCTATTCTTTCCCATATTGCCAGGGCTTTCGTAAAATTGCCCTTCGCCTGCTCGCCAAGCTCCTGTTTTTCAAACTCCACGGCCTTATTGTAATACTCCTCCCCAATCAA
>CAYSLN010000277.1:0-2896 GCA_964431825.1 uncultured Pirellulales bacterium
GACCAAAACCGCCGCCTCGGAAACCTCGGCCCCAGCCCATACCCATACCACGTCCACCGACAGGATTCATGTAACCTGGCACCGGATAGCCTGCACAAAAACCTGCGGCTCTACCTGTCATTGGTCCTAAACCTCCCGGACCTGTTCCATCTCCACCTGGCATAATAAATCTCCTTTCGAAATAAAATTAGCTTCTTGTACTACTCTGCGAAGTACTCGCTACGAAGCACGAGTCATTTTCGTACCACACTTAGGACAGCTTCTTGCATTACAAGGTTGTCCGGCAGCATGAGCAACCGTTGCTCCGCAGTTCGGACAGACACAACTTCCGCCTGGCCCTGCGGCAAAAGGTCCGCCCATTCTGCCTCTACCCTGGCCCTGGCCTCGACCCATACCCCGGCCTGCGCCGGGCCCTTGGCCAGTTGGGCCTGTTCCATCTCCTCTTGGCATAATATCCATCCTTTCTGCAATTAACTCATAAGGAGTTAATTGCTAACTTGAATCTACCACCTAAACCCAAATCTGCCGCCACCTCGACCACGGCCCCAGCCTCTGCCTCGACCGAAACCTCGGCCAAAGCCAAAGCCTCTGCGAAGCCAAAGATTGATCTGACCGCTATAAGGCATACCATAACCTGCACCATATGGCCCAACTACCGGTGCACCGACACCATAGAAGCCAGCTCTACCGGCAGCGGGATTCATATAACCTGGCATGGGATAACCTGCACAAAAACCTGCGGCTCTTCCTGTTATTGGTCCCATACTGGCTGGACCTGTTCCATCTCCAAATGGCATGTTAATCACCTCCTTTTTAGTATTTTCAAAATTACTAATTCCCTGGCCAATGTGTCTACCTTGTAATCCCGCCAAACCTTTTACCTGCCCCGGGTTTTCCTTGGAATTTGTTAAAACGCAAAAACCCTGTCCTCGTCCTGTCATAGGACCTTGACCTAACGGGCCTGTACCATCAAAACCTGGCATCTATTCAGCCTCCCTAATAAGATTATCAATACTTTTTAATGAATTACTTTTCTGCAAAATCATCTCGCCGACTTCACAGCCTAAGTCTCTTGCAATAACAGGACACTTGGCCTTTAGTACGAAAAATATATTCTTGTCTATGTCGCTGAGAGTTTCGTAATTGCCCTGTCCTTTAGCTATAATCAAGTCAGCATCTTCAAAACGATCCCTGAAAGTTTGCGAACATGTTTCCAAAATTGTTCCTGGTGCATCTGAGCCGTTATCAATCACTTCCACAATCTTAGGCAGGCCAGCAATTATGGCGTCATCCATTGTTGCATCATTTATAACAGGCTTACCCTTGACAACCACAGTGATCTTTTCATACGGCAACTGTTCAATCAGCAAGCGATCAAAGACAATCTCGCCAGCATTATCAGCCAAATAAAGGATATTTTCTGCCCGCCTCACCACATCCCTGAATTCCTGTATTTGGTTGTTATTGAAATGACCATTTAGAGAGTGAGCAATTGTTTCTTGAAGATCTGACTCGGTTAATGAAGTTTTTACACCAAAATCGATGATATTGCCTGCTATAGCTAGGCGGACAGCTGTTTCAAGTCGATCATCAGAGCTTACGACCTGTTTTCTCAGCCCGGAGTACAATTTTAAAGCCAAATTGTTGAACTGCCTTTTTATTCCGTGGTATGGATCATTATGACCAACTAATTTCCGAATCAATCGATGTATCTGCTGGCCAATCGCAGGCGGAGACTGCCTCATATCTAAATCAGCCGCCAGGCGAAGAACTTCCCGCACTACCTGTTCATGAATCTGCTTATCATCGGTGGCTAATCGTACCGAATCGAGCGATTGACGAACAAAACAAGGAATACAATCTAAAAAAATCTTCATAATTTCATTAACTTCCTTAAGCCCTACATTCTATATCCAGTGTCCTTCAACATTGGCCTGATCTACTTTTTTTAGTTTGCCTGCCTTAAATGCGTCTATCGCTTCGGCAACAGTTTGTTTTTCAGCGAGAAATATTTTTATATCGGCTGCATTGAGTATCTTAAAAGCATTCGGGCCTACGTTGCCGGTTATCACCGCTTCGACACCGAGATTCGATATATTCTGCCCTGTCTGAATACCAGCTCCCTGAACAGCATTCAAATTGACAATGTTATCGCGAGCTTCGTAATCACCCGTTTCGGTATCAACAACAATAAGCCATTTGGCTCGTCCGAATCTGAGGTCAATTTCACTTGAAATTTCTTTACCCTGTGCCGTTACTGCAATCCTCAATTTTTCTTTCCTTTCTTTGCTCTACTTAGACTCCGTCCCAGTCGGCTGCGCAAAATATGCACCAAATCGCAAACTATCGTCCACCTCGCCATCGACAACCTCGCCGTCTGCGCCCAAAGCCCTTTCGTGCACCTGACCAGAAACCTGGCAAAATAAACTGCTGTTGACCCAGCTGGCCTGTCATATATGCCTGCAATAACTCATCTACGCGACCTTTTACGTAGGGCAGAACCTCGATTCCAGAGCCTTTGAGCATATACATCAATGGCCGTGAGATAGCCCCACATATAAGCACATCAACGCCCAAACTTTTTAATCTGCTTGCCCTCTGGGGGACCGACTCGGCAGCTAATGAAATCTCTGAGCGGTTTGTTTCGCGACCGTTTTGTATATCCACCAGCAAGAGACTGTGGGAAAAGTCGAACACGTTCGAAACAAGACCATTCCATATTGGTATCGCTATCTTCATCGCATTAAGCCTCGGCAATAATATGCTGCAAGCGATATGCCAGAAAAACTATTGATTAAACAAAATAAGCGCAGGGCTCTGTGTGATAAAGACTTACAAGAAGTGAGATGCATTAACTGCTGAGAAGAAAAACTCCAATAAGGTTGCAATATGCAAC
>CAYSLN010000278.1:0-2889 GCA_964431825.1 uncultured Pirellulales bacterium
AACTGGATAGTCTGAAAGGTCAGGCAGAATATCTTGAAGATAGCCTTGACGGAATCAAAAAGCGTATAGAAGAACTTGAGAGCCAGAAAAGCAGTAAAGAGTAAGAAACGCTCAGCTAAAGACCAGCGTTCTTACAGCTTAAGAGCTTTCGAATGGATGCTGTCTGTCTATAGAGCGGTAACTCCTATATTGTAAAGGAGGTATAGCAATGCCAATATTTGAGTACAAGTGTAATAAATGTGGACATAAGGCCGAATTCCTGGAGAAAAGCACCGGTAAAAATAAGCACGTTTGCGAAAAATGTGGAAGTGAACAAATGCAAAAACTTTTCTCAGGTTTTTCTGTTGGGCAAAGCAGTCAGGGAAGCGATTCCTGTCCAACCGGAACGTGTCCCACTGGAACGTGCGGCCTCTGATAGAAAGGATATTTTATGAAGATTGCAGTAACGTCAACAGGGCCTATGCTTGATGACAGTGTGGAGGCCCGGTTTGGCCGGTGTCCCTATTTTTTGATTATCGATACCGATACAATGCAGTTCGAGGCAATCGAAAATCCCAATATTGCTCTCGGCGGTGGTGCGGGTATTCAGTCCGCTCAGTTAATGTCGGAAAAAGGTGTAACAACTGTGTTGACCGGCAATTGCGGACCTAACGCATTTAATGTCTTCGGCCAGGCAGGCATACAGGTTATCGTTGGCATCAGTGGTCCAGTACGTGGTGCTGTTGAACAGTTCAAAACCGGAGCTTTATCCTCTGCTTCGGAGCCAAATGTGGCCAGTCACTTCGGTATGAGTGCAGCACCGGCAGACCAGACGCCAATGGTACAGCCGATGCCTGACCCACTCGGTCAAGGTAGCGGAATGGGCTTGGGCATGGGTGGCGGACATGGCATGGGTCGTGGTATGGGCGGCGGCAGAGGTATGGGTCGTGGTATGGGCAGAGGTGGCGGAATGGGTCGTGGTATGGGTATGCCAGCCCCGATGGGTATGCCTTCGACCGGCTCGGCAGCAGGTTTTCCACAAGGCACCGGGGAACAGATGAACCCTGAGCAGGAATTGGCTGCTCTAAAACAGCAGGCAGAACTGCTTGAACAACAAAAACAACAACTGAACCAAAGAATAACTCAGCTTGAAAGCGGCCGAAAAGCTGTAGCGGTTATTGATTCTGAAAAGTGTACGGGCTGCGGTATTTGCGAAGATGTCTGCCCGGCAAATGCCATCAAGGTAAATGGGCAAGCTCTCGTACGGCCTGAGCTTTGCACCGGCTGCGGGCTGTGTGTTGGTGAGTGCCCTAATAATGCCATTATACTTACGCAACAAAAAGCGGGTAAAGCGGGTAAATAAATTACATTAGCCCCTTGCTTTTTGCACAGCAAGTTTTCAAGAGAAAAGGTGTGAGCTTATGGGCTCTAGTATTCAATCAACAAAGTTTAAACCGAAATAATCGACCCATATACGAGTTCCTAAGAGCAACCTCATGTATAAAGTGCGAAATCCTGTTTAGTCAAAGCCAAGAAAGGATAGATATGGGAACAAAAGAGTTTGACGTACTCATAATTGGAGGCGGTCCGGCAATGAGAAATTGCAATAAAATGTGCCGGATTATGAATCCGGATGCAAGCATTGGATTGATAAGAGAAGATAAATCAATGATAAATCACTGTGCTATGCCATATGTTTTAGACAGAAGCACGACGTTGGAAAAAGTTATCATTCCGGACAAGTTTCTCACCCATTTTGACTCTGAGCTGTTTATTGACAAAGCCAAACGTGTCGATCCTAAAGATAAGACCGTCACTTGTTTCAACGACAGGTTTAAATATAAGAAGCTATTCTTACTCACCGGCGCCGATCCAGTTAAACCGTCAATTCCAGGAGTAGAGCTTAAGAATATCTTTACCTTAAGAAAAACAGAAAATATAGCGGAATTAGAGAGGGTGTTAGATTCCCCTCAGACAAAAAACGTAGTCATTGTAGGAGGTGGATATATTGGCGTGGAGTTTGGTTATCTAATCAAAAAAAGAGGAGGCTTGAACGTAACGGTAATCGAGCTTTTGGATCACATTATGGAAGCATCTTTGGACGATGAGTTCTGTATCCTTGCCGAAAAGGAACTGAAAAGAAACGACATCAGTTGCTATAACAAAAGCAAAGTGGTTGAGTTCGCTGGAGAAAATGCAGTTGAGACAGTTATTCTGGATAGTGGTAAAGAGGTTTCTGCTGATGCGGTTATTTTGGCCATAGGGGTAAAGCCGTCGATTGAGTTGGCGTTGGAAGCTGGCATTAAAGCCGATAAAGGGGGAATTGAAGTTGATAAGTACATGAAAACCTCTGAGGAAGATGTCTACGCTGCAGGTGATGTGATAAATGCATTTTCTGCAATAACCGAGGATCATTTTCCCGGCAGATTAGGCGGTAATGCTGTTGTACAGGCCAAAGTAGCTGCAATAAATGCTTTAGGTGGAAACAGAATTTATCCTGGCGTAGTAAATCCTTCGGCAACCAAGGTGTTCGATATATCTTTTGGTATGGCTGGGCTCACCGAGAAGTATCTTAAGAGTAGAGGGATAAGGTATTTGGTCGGTCATGGTGAGACAACAAGTATATACTCCATGATACCCGGGTCAAAACCAGTAAAATCAAAGTTGATTTTCAAAGAAAATGATCTAACGCTTCTCGGTGCTCAGGCGGTAGGAGATATTAATCTGACTGGTCATGTGGATGAAATAGCGCAAGCTATACTTAAGAAATTTAACCTGTATGACATATTGAGTTTTCATTATAGTACACACCCTGAACTTTCTCCCCAACCTAGAGCTAATATATGGGTAAGCGTTGCTGAAGATTTATGGAAAAGAGTCAATGGGTAGTGAAGAAGAGGAATCTCAATA
>CAYSLN010000279.1:0-2880 GCA_964431825.1 uncultured Pirellulales bacterium
AAACCGGATGTTATTAGAACTAAAACAGGAGGGGTCAAGTTACCATTCGATAAATAGAGATTTTTAGCGACAAGTTGGTTGGAGCGGGAGGATCTTAAGGCTGAGGACAAAAGAATACTCTCAGCCTTTATTTATATCGTGAGTCTATAATCTGCTCCGATGATTATGTGGGTTGTACCTGTTACCTGTGTGCCGCTGCTGTTTGCCTCTTAGCCTTACGAATGACATGTACAATCAGGCACAGTGCTATAAAGAGAACAACAACACCAATGCCATACCAACCTGAGCCGAATCGCCTCTGTGTCTGAGACCAGATGCTCCAGATACCGCCAAAACCGGCTCCAGCAGTGGCGAGACCCATCAGGATGTTCCAAATAATACGCCTACCCCCTTTGGGCGTATACTCACCGAGTAAGCTCCTCTGGTTCATTAGGAAATAAAAGGCTATATAGGCTATAGGTAACAGCATCATTGCGAAGACCGATGTCGGAACAGCAAGATAAGGTGCGGCATCTTTCCAGAAGAACGGCCCGAGTGCTCCAATGCAAACCATTAGGCTTCCAATTCTCTGTGGCCAGCCCCGCGGCGGCTTGCCGAGCAATTCAGCGAAGCAGAGCCCGTTGATTGTCATCAGCATCGTAGCCGCACTCATCGCCATTCCGATAACGCCAATGCCAAAGAGATATTGAGCAATCACCGGACCGGTAAGCGGTGTTAGCGTATCGGCCAGATTAAAGGCATCGCGTTTGACCAGCATTGCAGCCATTCTCTTATCTGCCCAGGGTAGGGCCTGCGTTTTTGTCTGTAACTGTTCGGGAGAAAGGTTCCTGATTTGCTCCGGGCCGATTTCGAATGTGAGACGGTCTTTAAGAAGTTGCTTGTATGGACCGACAAGGTTTGCGGCAGGCTCAGCAGTTATTCGACCACCGGGCTGGTCGGCGACCAAACCAGCTGCCGGTGTGGCATGAAACTGGCTGCTCGATGCTATAACAACGCAGCCGGTCGCAAGGATAAAGGGTATAAACAATCCTGTCGAAAGGTCAAAGATTGCCAAGCCGCGGAAGTATTTGTCCCAACCTTTTCGCAGCATTGAGTAAGGCAGAAGAAATGTCATGTTGATACCGACCGCTGTTGCGGCGGCGCTGATCATAACATCGCGCTGCTGGCCCACAATCATGTTCGTCCAGAAAGGCCGGAACTGTTCGGTTACCTGTTGTATATGAGGCATTATTTTGTCGGTCGGCCTGAGGAATAGTCCTAGGTCTGGAATAAGCCCGCTTAAGATTTCACCCCAAAGAATCTTTCCTTCGATGCTGAGCTTTACGACAACGCCGATGAAGCTCAGTACAATGATACTAACGATTGTCTTTATCAGGACTTCAAATATCTTTACACCTTTACCGCCGACGCCGTAGGTCATAGTAACAGTCAGGCAGACTGCCAGAAATATTACACCGGCTATCATTTTTCCGGGTATCTCGCCCATAACTGATGGCCCAATAAGCCCGGGCAGCAGGTTCTGTCGCAATGCGGCTGTTCCCAAAGCAAACTGAGGCAGCGACCAGACAAGGTTCGCCATCATTGAAGCGAACAGCCATCCCCAGCCGAGCACGGGACTGACATGTTGGTTGATACCGTGGAGGGGACGTTCTCCTGTAGAGAGCGTGACGTAGGCGATAGCGCTGAGCATTATGATGCCGAGAATCATAGCGAGCGGTTGTAACCACATAAAGCTAAAGCCCACTAATACGCCGAGGTAAAGGCTTGAAGACAGTGAACCCCCGCCTAAGGTGATACCGCTTTGCAGCCATCCTGGACCGGATAACCTTACAAACGCCTTGAAGAGCGCCCCCTTACCCTTCTTTTGCGCATCCAGTATCAATTGGCGGTCTTTTTCGATATGGGGATTCATATGCATGACTTGCTGTTTTGGGCCTGCCCCACCACCAGTCACAGAGCCTTGTTTTGTTTTGTCTGGTGACATGTTCCTGCCTTCTGTTTAACTATTTTACGTTGTCAAATCAAGAGGCGAGATATAATCACCGTGTTTATCGCGGGCTGTTTTCAGCCTTTTGCGAACATCGGCAAATATGTCAAAGAGGACCTTGGGTGTGTCCGAAACTTTTTCTTTGTAAATCTTTTCTACACGTTCAAGCTTAGCTAAGTTCTCCGGTATACGGATCGTGAACTGCTGGACGTAATCGGCCTGGCTATATGGTGCATCAAGGTGTTCTTTGAAAAGTTTCTGTAAATCTTCGTGTTTTGGTATCAGACCAGTCGGCGTTTCAATTGCCTCGGCTTCATTGTTTACGCGGAGTTCAGCCCACAATATCCAGATGAGTTTATCAGCCATTGTGTTTAGGTATTTGCCGGCCTTGTTCTTGAGGAAATAATTGACTGAGAAAATCGACGGTGGGCTCTTGATACCTTTGACGAAATCCAGGTTGTTCTGGATGTATCGGCCGAGAGGTATTGAGAGGAAGTCGAGGTTCGACATTAGATTAAAAGTTCTGACACCTTCTTTGCCCAGTGTCGCGGCAGTCGTTTCAGATTCAAGTGCAGCTCCTTTTACAATAATGCCCTCCGTCCAGCTAAAAGCCTGCTCGATAGGTACCCAGGTGTCACTGTCACGTCCACCGTAAATAATACCACCTACCGGTACACCATCAGGATTATCGATTAATGGGTCGCGATTGCTTAGGTCTGCGATATTAAGGCAGTAACGAGCATTTTTATGTGAAGGGGTAATCTCTTTGTCGTCGGCATCGGTTTTGCCTTTGTGCCACTTGCCTGAATGGTTGATTCCTTCTGTCGGCAAATCGGTGCCCATGCCGAGCCAGTGAGGTTTCTTTGCGTCAATCAGAACGTTGGAAAAAATTA
>CAYSLN010000280.1:0-2865 GCA_964431825.1 uncultured Pirellulales bacterium
TTTCACCCTGCAGTCATTGAGCATTTGACGCATGATATTTGTCACATGAGCCGCCAATTCCTCATCACTCATCCGCGCCGCTTCCTGCGGCTCGATGCGCTTGCCGTACCAGACCCATATATGTTGCCACGGCGAGAAAAACTTCTTCCCCTTCGGCCAGCACTGAAACGCGCCATCTATCACCACCGGAACTATAGGAGCTTTGGCCTTCCTGCACAGAAGCGAAAAGCCCGGCCGAAGCGCAGCAATCCTGCCGTCGGAAGTCCTCGTTCCTTCCGGAAAAAGACACAACCCGAATCCTTCACGCAGCGCCGCAAACATTCGTTTTACGGCTGTTAAATCCGCCGTCCCCCGGCGAATGGGTATAGTACCCACCGAGGCAATAATACATCCAAATGTCCAGTTTCTAAACAGCGTATCGCGGGCCACATAAGCCAGTTGTCGCCGTAAAGGCGCACCGCAAAAAATCGGGTCAAGGCAACTCTGATGATTGCTTACAAGCAAAAACGGCCCCTTGCGCGGTATATTTTCCTGGCCGTTCAGATGCATCCTGAAAAATACCACGCAGAACATCCTGCTGACCCACAGGGCAAACACATACCAGCAGCGCCTGATGTACTTCTTTAACATAAGTCCCTCACATGCCCCAGAAGCAATTCGACCACCTGTTCGATGTTCAAACCCGTTGTGTCTATCAATATCGCATCTTCTGCTGCCCTGAGTGGTCCATCAGCCCGCAGACTGTCCTTGGAATCACGCT
Source organism: uncultured Pirellulales bacterium (assembly GCA_964431825.1). Taxonomy (GTDB): domain Bacteria; phylum Planctomycetota; class Phycisphaerae; order Sedimentisphaerales; family Anaerobacaceae; genus CAYSLN01. The sequence goes on from CAYSLN010000280.1 coordinate 761, forward strand.
CACCGATTGACTTTACAAGTTCATCTAAAGTGATGCTTGTATCATCCTTCAATTCCTGCATGCGGCGGTGTGCTCTGGTCTCAATATCAGCGGTCAGATAAAATTTCACATCAGCGTCGGGAAAAGCAACCGTACCCTGGTCACGCCCTTCCGTCACTATTTTCTCATGCGCAGCGGCAAAATCCCTCTGCATCCGGACCAGCCTGGCGCGGACATTCGGAGCCGCCGCAATGTAACGGGAATTTTCCGTCACATTCTGTTGTCGTATCTGCTCGGTAACATCAACACCGTTAATAAACACGCTCATTTTGTCGGCATCTGCCTCAAAGTCAAACTTCGTTTTATCCAGAACATCGAGCAGTTCCTGCTCATTTGAAAGCTCGACTCCTTCCTGCATAGCTGCAAGAGTAACGCCCCTGTACATAGCCCCCGTATCCAGGAACACACAGCCGAGCTTCTGCGCCAGCAGCCGGGCCGCCGTGCTTTTTCCACTGGCCGCGGGACCGTCAATTGTAACCACCAGAGACGCCATTATTTACCCCCGGTTTTCGACGCGTATCGAGAGTCCACCTTGACAATTACGATACTCGTATCGTCAATCTGGCTCGAAAGCCCCACAAATCGCCTGCGATAACCGAGTATATTGTGCATCATAATAGCCGCAGGCTCATTGGCAAACTTTTTGGCGACCTCGAGCATACGCTCTCGGCCCCACAGGTCACCCTCGAAATTCACTGCGTCGGTCAAACCATCGGTCGAGAACAATAAGGTATCACCGTCTGCGAGCTTTACCGTTGCAATTTCGTATTCGGCTTTTTCGTCAACGCCTAAAACGAGTCCGCCTTTGCCGAGCTCATTAACCTCGCCGCCCCTGATAAGCACTGTGGGTTCATGCCCGCAGTTGCAGTAGGTTACCATCATCTGCTCAACGTCTATAAGCGCATAAAACAAAGACACAAACTCGCCAGGCGTGGTTTCCCTGCAGGCCATCCGGTTAAGCCTCTCGATAGTCAGTTTAATCAGACCGGCCCCTCCGACATCGGCATAGGCCCTTAGCGCCCCGCGGAACATACTGGTCATTATCGCCGCGGGAATCCCTTTTCCTATAACATCTGCCATGGCTACGACAAGATGACTGTCCGACAGCTTTATAAAATCATACAGGTCGCCGCCTACGTCGAAACAGGGAACATAAGACGCGGCTATCTCAAGTCCTCTTATCTGCGGCGCTTTTTCGGGAATCATACGACGCTGGATTACTCCGGCCAGCCGCATCTGCTGGCTCACCTTCGCCCCTTCAATCGCCCTTGCATACAGCCTTGCATTCGTTATTGCCACCGCGCACTGCGATGCAACCGCACGGGCAAGCTTGATGTTATCTTCATAAAAATTCCTGGGCCGCGGGCTGTACAAACGCAGCACACCGATATCCTTGTTCCTGAACCGCATCGCTACTGTAAGCTGACTGACCAGTCCTTCCTTAGTGGCCGCCTCGCGATACCTGACACGCCCGTCAACGCGCATATCATCCAGTATCACCGCCTCACCGGCAAACGCCGCCTTGATAACGGGGTCCTCTTTGGATACCACCCCTTTGTTGCGATACTCCTCACTGAGCCCGTAAGTGCTGCGCATCTCGAGGTCGCCCGTCTGCGGGTCAAGCAGACGAATCGAGCAGGCCTTAACGCCGGTTATCTTCACCGCCGCCTCAGCCAGCTTATCGAGCACCTCAAGCAGAGAAAACTCCCCGGCGACCAGGGTCGACAGCTCGTATATCTGCTCGTCACGCTCTAATTGTTCTTGACTTGTTCTTGCCATAATCAGCCCGTAGAATACAAAAGTCCGTATTATAGTAAAATTGGGTTTATATGCGAACAGCTAAATATATTCGTCCCAAACTTGCGACGGCACCGTCGGGGATTCATTTAGCCCCGGGCATTGTCCGGGGTCCTTGTCTTTAATTTCGCGGGCACTGTCCGCGGTTCTTTATTTGATTTCCCCCCGGCACTGTCGAGGGTCCATGTTGTCATTTCCTGCATCGCCGTGAGTCATTGCTCGACACTCTTCGCCAAATCCTCAAAAACAAAATCCACTGAAATTCCAAG
>CAYSLN010000281.1:0-2864 GCA_964431825.1 uncultured Pirellulales bacterium
TGGAGATGTAATCATGTTAAAACAAACTCTTTTAGCACGCTATTTAGAGCCGCTTCTTCGTGGAGACAGAAAAGCGTGTCGTACCGTCATAGAAGAAACCCTTCAAAGCGGGGTACCCGCTAATTCAGTATATGTTAATTTAATATGGCCAATAATGGTGGAGGTCGAGAGATTGTTGCGAGCGGATAAGATCACCGCTGCTCAGGAACACATGGCTACTCGAATAAACCGCACGATTGTAGACCAGCTCCAAAATAAGTTGCCATGCCGACCCATGAAGAACAAAAGAGTAGTCGTATGTTGTGCCCCGGACGAGCTGCAAGAACTTGGTGCTCAAATGATAGCGGATCTATTTGAAAGTGACGGTTGGGAAGTGAGGTTTCTGGGTGGTAGTCTAACAAGTGACGATATCTTTGGCTTCATGAAGGAATATGCTCCTGACATCCTGCTAATCTATGGCACCGTACCAAAGGAAGCACCAGATGTACGTCGGTTGATAGACAGAATAAGGGCGGTAAACGCCTGGCCAGATATGCGAATAATGGTTTCGGGTGGTCTGTTCAACCGAGCAGATGGACTCTGGGAAGAAATCGGTGCAGATGGCTTTGCTGAGACGGCTCTCGAAGCTGTTCATTTAGCTTCAAATGATAGTCAGATGCTGCGACGTGGGCGAAGGACAATAAACCGCCGGAAAAAAAGACACGTGGAACAGCCTGAATCAGAGCAAGAGGAAATCCAGCAGGAAGCTATGTCTGAAGTGCCGGTGGGGGTTGTACAAGGACAATAGTAATTGATTGATCGAATAGTGCTTCTGGGCATAAAGGTTTTCGGCTGTTGCTAAGCTGCACTTGCTCGACAGTATTGCAAGCTATTGATGTATGTTGCCAGGTAATTATTTGGTTGTTGCTTGGGATGTCATACCTTCAAACCAATATTCAACCATAACAGCGAGGTCCGCTGAATCGGCTATAATACCAAGTCTGAGGTATGCCTGCTTATAGAAGTTGTTTATGGCGTCACAGCCAATTTACATACAGTAAGGTCAGGCATATTGCTCACGAGTTGCTGTGATTCAGGTGAGCCATTGAAGTACAGAAAACGGGGTTTTGGAAAAAGAACGACGATTTCTGAGAAGGTAGCGGAGGAGGACATCCTTGACAACAAGGGGGATGATTGGTAAACAACGATGCAGATGTGGCCGATGTAGTTAAAGGTCCGAGATTAAATTGATTTCTACTATCGGTCTGCGAGGGGATAGACTGTGCAGGGATGGTAATGATTTATGGAGAGATGTTATGCTTGCGGTACTCGGTGCTAAAGCAATAGGTGGGATAAATAATGCGGGGCGGTTTGGAAGCTTTGTTTGGCGGGCAATCGTTGCTTCGGCCCGGAGTTGTACCGGGACCCAGATGTATCCGTTGATATGGACCCAAATGAATATCATCGGTGTACGAAGCGTGCCGGTTGTAATGATAACAGGTGCGTTTGTGGGAATGACGTTGGCAGTTCAGGCCTATGACCAGCTCGCGGGTATGGGTCTGGAGGAGCATTTAGGTGTTTTGATTAATATTTCGGTTGTGAAAGAATTAGGGCCTGTGCTTGCGGCGGTTATGCTGGCGGGACGTATTGGGGGGGCGTTGACGGCTGAGCTTGGGACAATGAATGTCACCGAACAAATTGATGCTATCAGGAGTATGGGGACCGACCCTGTACGATATTTGGTTGCACCTCGGATTCTGGCGTGCTTGCTGCTTACGCCATTTCTCATTATCTATGCAGACCTGATGGGAGTTTTGGGGGGAGCTTTGGTGAGCTTTCTGCAGTTAGGGATTAACAGTCGTGCATACTGGAGCTTCAGTGCGTCTGGCGTGGAACTGTGGGATGTGGTTGTGGGAGTTGTGAAGGGGTTTTTCTTCGGAGCAGCAATTGCGACTATCAGTTGTTATAAGGGCTTTACGTGCAAGCAAGGAGCGCACGGCGTAGGACAGGCCTGTACAGAGGCTTTTGTGGCGAGTTTCATTTCGATACTGGCACTAGATTTTGCATTGGCAGTGATTTTCAAAGCGATTTACAATACATTTTGGCCGTTCAAAAGCCTGGTAGGATAAAAGCTGGCAAAGTTTAGTGAAGAGTGTACTTAAGAGAGCAGAAGTGAACAAAGATGGTGCGGAAAACAAGATGCAGGCCCATGAGGGTGACGGTATACTTGTAGTTAAGAACGTCACTAAGAGATTCGGTGACAAGGTTGTCCTGGATAATATTTCTCTGAAAATAGAGAAGGGCAAGACGACCGTTGTGATTGGGCCGAGCGGCTGCGGCAAGACTGTTTTGATAAAGCATTTTATAGTTTTGTTAAGGCCTAACTCAGGGGAGGTCTATTTCAAAGGGCAACAAATCGATAATCTTCGTGAAAATGAATTGAGCAAAATTCGTACCCATTATGGTTTTCTCTTCCAGGAGGGAGCATTGTTTGACAGTCTTAGTGTTGCTGAGAATATAATGTTTCCGATAAGGCAGCATTATAAGATAACCAATTGGCAGGAGGTTGAGGATTTGGTAAAGGCCAAACTGGCGATGGTTGGTCTTGACGGTTTTCAAAACTATTATCCGGCTAATCTTTCCGGTGGTCAGCGCAAGAGAGTGGCGTTGGCAAGGGCAATTGCATTAAATCCGGAGGTGATTCTGTATGATGAGCCGACCACGGGGCTGGATCCTATTCGTGCAGATATAATCAATGAGCTTATTTTGAAGCTGCAGAGAGAACTTGGCGTGACTACGATTGTTGTTACACATGATATGACGAGTGCTTATAAGATAGCAGACCGTATCATTATGCTGCATCACGGTAAAATTATTGCTGACGG
>CAYSLN010000282.1:0-2844 GCA_964431825.1 uncultured Pirellulales bacterium
GCACGCCCCATCATTTGTTCAAATAGAATGCGGGAGCGTATGCGACGAATGAAAACCAGATTGCAGATCTCGGGGACGTCGATTCCGGTGGTGAGCAGATCCACCGTAACGGCGATATTGGGAAGCCGCTCGTTCTTGAACCGGCGGATCATACTCTCCGGCCGGTCGATGGAACCCGTGATCTTGATAATCGCCTCGTCTGAAATGGGAACACCGCTTTCCTCGAACTCCTCTTTCAGGATCCGCACTACCATGTCCGCGTGATCATCCGTGGCAGCAAAGACAAGCGTTTTCTCTTCACCGTCGGGATTGAGATGTTTCACCAGTTCCCGGGCGATGGTGCGGTTGAAATTCTCAGTGACGACAAGCTTATTGAAGTGGTCGATTTCAAGTTTGAGCTCATCGGGAATGTCCTCGATATTCGTAATTTGCCCCGTTGCCGGGTCGTAAACGGGGACAGTATCACCTTTTTCCCATTTGATGCCTTTTTTTGCAAGCCGGGTGACCAGTTGATGCGGAGGCTCATGATCCATCAGCCAGCCGTCGATGACCGCCTCCCGGTAGCTGTAGGTAAAAACGGGCTTTCCAAAGATCTCGACGGTATGGGGAGCGGGTGTGGCGGTCAGGCCGATTTTTACCGCATCGAAATACTCGATGACGCGGCGATATTTGCTCAGATAATCTTTCTGGTCCCTGTAGGGAAGGTCATCGTCCCCAAGTTCCCGGTCGAGGGTGTACCCGCGATGCGCTTCGTCGATAATGATGCAATCATATTGCCCGACGCTGGGGACATCGTGGGTATTTGATGGATACATAATGGCACGCATCAAGCCCTGAACGGTGGCGATGTTCACCTTGGTCGTAGGTTCGATCCCGGTCTTGTCCACTTCCTTCAGGTCATAGATCTGATCGAAAGTCTTAAGCTCTTCGAGTCGTGTATCCTTGAAATGGTCCCCCGCCTGCTCGCCCAGGGAGGTCCGATCCACGACGAACAGGACCCTCCGGAACCGCTCCGTTTTGATGAAACGATAGATGAGCCCCAGGGCGACCCGGGTTTTACCGGTTCCGGTCGCCATGGCAACGAGATGCCGGTTCCGACCTTTGTCCAGGGCTGACTCAACCTTTAGGACGGCCTTTTCCTGATAGTCTCGCAGGCCCAGGTAATCCATGGGCTCCTTGGCGAGTTTTTCCTGTGCAGCCGGAATATCCTGATTAAGCAGCGACACCAGTTCCTCGGCCGAATACCAGCCCTGAAGTGGACGGGGGTGATTGGTGGGAGAACGCACATCGAGGAACCAAATGCCGGATTTCTCTTTGAGCTGATCAAGGTATGGGCGGGCATTGGTCGAGAACAGGTGGGGCACCCGATACTCTCCCCAGGGACCGCCGACAAAGCGGGCCTGACCATCCAGGATCGCGCCCTTCGCATAACGCTTGCCTTGCTTGAGATCTGAAATGACATCCTTCCCCATTTTTTTTGCTTCGATAAATCCGATGAAATCGAGTCCCGCGAACAGGGCATAGTCGGCCGGGCCTGTCTCGGTCTGCCATTCGGCTATGGCCTTGTTGGCTCCTTTTTCAGGTCGCACGCCATGGGAATAGCGCAACGTAAGTGTATCTGCCTGCCAACCTGCGGCCCGGAGCTGTGAATCGATGAGAACCCTGGTTTCTCCCTCGGAGAGTTTCATGGTGTTGGCGCGACGTGCTGCGGCTTTCCGTGCCGAATGCCGGACAGCATTGGTTTGCGGGTTTTTAAGGATGGTGTTGACAACGCCATCCACATCCTCTGCCGCTCTCGCGGGGGGAGGAAGATGCAGTCCGTAGGACTTGGCAAACCAGGTCGCCAAACGCTCTGCAAGATTGATAAACAGGGTCACCCTCATTTGAACAACAGCCGGAGGCATATTTGCACACGGGTCCGCTTCATTTAAGATTAGGAAAAAAGGAAGAAGAACCGAAGGCATTAAATTGCGATTGGTCAGCATGTTCAGCCGAGCAATTTGAGTGGTGCCGACAGGTTCCTCGAGTCCTTCGAAAGCCAAGATGCTGCGGATGAGGTATTCACCGAACAGCTTTAGTCTCTCAAGGGCAGTAAGCGGCTCTTCTGTGAGCGTTCCTTTTGTAACAGCATCGGGAACGTCAATGCCCGGGCATACAGATTTCAGTTCCGCGAAGGTGTTCATAAAAGCTTCCCTGTTTTAATACTGTAAGCTTGTTGTTCTGTCACGATTATATGGTCAAATAACTTGATGCTCAGGAGGGCCGCGGCATCCTCCAGCTTTTTAGTCATTTCTAGATCATGGTCCGAAGGTACGGGCTGGCCATCAGGATGGTTGTGCACTATGATCAGTCCAGTAGCGTTATAGATAAGGCCCCTCCGGATGATCTCTCGCGGGTAAAAGGCTGTTCTATTCACAGTGCCTTCTGTGATTATCGAATGATGAAGTAACCTGTTGCTATCACTAAGGTAGAGCGCCATTAGGCACTCACGTTGTCGTGCCCCCAACTCAATACGCACAAACTGAGCTACCTCCTCTGCAGAGGATATGCGTTTTGCATGTTCAACTTTATGCTCCAGATACCTTTCAATGCAAGATCGGATAATCCTGAGAAAGGTGGAAGACTGAGAGCCTACTCCTTCTACCGATTCTAATCTGTCTGCTGGCTGCTCCAGGATGGAATTAAACGACCTGTATTTCCGAAGCAAAGCCTTGGCTATTGGTTTGGTGTCCTTACGGGGTATAACATAAGTAAGCAATAATTCCAAAAGCTCATAGTCTGCAAGTGACTTACGACCAGCCTTCAGAAACCTTTGTCTTAGCCTCTGCCGGTGCCCTTTTGTGT
>CAYSLN010000283.1:0-2822 GCA_964431825.1 uncultured Pirellulales bacterium
AGGGAGGCTAGTTCATTCTGTCTGACAAAGCGCCTGATGTCGTCCTTGGCCTCCTGCCAGTCCAAAGAGCAAATCCTCTCATGAAGTGTTTTGATGCTCCATTCTTTATCGACTTTCAATTCCTGTCCTTGCCACGGTCCTTGTTGCTTGAGGGCGGAAGTAAGAAATTGATAGTTGATATCTACACCTCGTCCTGTGTACCAAATAAAATCATACCAATCGCGTCCCTTTGTATATTCCCTGCACAGCAAAGCGTGGATTTTGCCGGCAAATAAGCTTGGCAAATCCTGGATTGTGACTGAACTGACAAATGGAAAATCCAGATACTTGATTTCATAATTGCTTCCTTCAGGAGGATTGGTGTCGATTTCCAGCTTGATTCTGATTTTACGCATTGACCTATCAGCTCTGAGGTGACTTAGCTGCAAAACCTTACCAATAGAACTGTCTTTGATGAAAGCTTTCTTTACAGCTGAATCGGCCTTTGTGCGATCCGTTGTTTCAAGCTTATATCCATAGGAATCCAGTTCGACTGACAGGCTTTTTAGATAAGGGTCCAAGTTAAAATCCTGATCAGGTTCTTTGAGTAGGAAATCAAAATCTTCCGAAAAGCGGTTAGTACCGTAGAAAATACGAAGGCACGTCCCGCCTTGAAAGGCAGCAAACTTGAAAAAGTCAGTTCTGGCAAGAGCAGCAAGAGCAACTTCCTGCGTAATTTCTCGAAGGGCCTGTTCTTCTTCAAGGTCGGTCTTACACTGGTATGAATCCAGTCTATCCTGAATGATTTTGGTGCTCATAGCTTTAAGTCCTTTTTCAATCCTTTGATAAACTTTTGAACTCGTCGGCTTGTGTAATTATCAATTAACGATTCGATATCGCCCAAAGTAACTGATTCGAATTCTTCTGGTTCGATACGTAAGCTTTCAATAACTGGTTTCAAACCAGCCCAGTCTTTTTTATGAACATACACATAGTCTACCAAAGCTTTAATTGGTGTTGCCATTAAGAAAATATTCTCATCCTCGTCTGTCAATCTTTCAACACCAGTGTAAAAAACCTCTTGAGGAACATGAATGTAACTGAATACTCCTAAAGGGATGTTAAACTCTTTGGACTTTCTAAAAGATACACTTGTTAGTGTGTATACGGCCTCAGGAATCCAACCATGCCAACTAAGGGCCGATTCCAAGCTGATATATGATGGTCCGTACACATGCTGAGCCAAGGCATAGAGGTTTACGCTTTTCTTCTGGTATTTTGGAGCAAGGCAGTACAATCCCCTACAAATGTGGATGATCTCACCACTGGCGATAGCCCGTTTGACGAGACCATATCTTCGATCCTCGCTGCCGGGGAATAGAGTGGCTACATCCTGGCTTGTAAAGTCACCATAAGGGGCACACTCAAAGACTTTTTCAGTTAATTTGTTCATATCTGCACCAAATTATACTTACTATACTGTCGAAATATGACAGTTTCTGGTAATTATACACTATATCGGCAAATCTTGCAAATAATATTAATAAAACTGTCGAAAAATGACAGTATCCGGAATATATATTCAAATGCTTATATGGCTTTTGAAATAATGTTCAACCATCATCCACAGTTGCTAAATCCACAGTTGCTACAAACATCGCAGCCTGATTCAAAGCGTAGGATTTGGCCGCAATCCGGGCATTTTTTAATAAATGGATGATTCTGAGCAATATCATATAATCCCAAAGCCTCCTCCAAAGCCTGTGCTATTGCATCCGGACACGAAAGGACATCCACACCCTTATTGGTTTTACGCGCAACCGCTGTTGACAGACATCGAATACCACTGAGCTGATCAATCATTGCTTTAGCGTCAACACCAGACCTTAATGCTGCTGAAACAGCTCTACAAGTAGCTTCCGATTGGCTTGGACATCCGCCAGCCTTGCCAAGGTTGGCAAAAACTTCGCATATACCTTTGTCATCTTTGTTCACAGTTACAAAAAGCGTACCACAGCCCATACGGAACTTGCTCGTTTTGCCGGTAGTGACCCTGGTTCGTGGCCGAGGCCCCAAAGATACTTCATCTGGCTTCACTATTTGTTGAACTGCTGATAATACCTGATTTTGCCGGCTATTATCTCTGTAAACCGTAACGCCCTTACAATTAAGATCATAAGCAAGCTGGAATATTTTGCCTATATCATCGACTGTTGCACCAGCAGGCAAATTAACGGTCTTAGAGACCGCATTATCAATATTCGACTGAAAGGCTGCCTGTATGCGAACGTGCCATTCTGGCGAGATCTGGTAAGCTGTAACCAGCACTTCTGCAAGCTTTTGAGGAATACTTGGAATGTCCCGAATATCTGTTCCTGACATCAACATTGTTTTTACTTTTTCACTCATCCATCCCTGATCTGTACCCAGTTTTTCAAAAAGTGGATGCAGTAGCACGAACTCGTCACCATCCAGGGCCCGGCGTTTGTAAGCTAGACTGAATATGGGTTCGATACCACCGCTGCACCTGGCGATAATACTGATACTGCCTGTTGGTGCTATAGTGGTACATGCTGCATTCCGCATTGGTGTATGAAAGTCAGTGTCCCAGGTACTTCCGTGCCAATTTGGGAAACAACCTCGCTTTTCAGCCAGTTTGCAGCTGGCATCGTGGGCATGTTCTTGAAGAAATTGCCCTAATCGTTTTACGAAACTAACAGCTTCGTCGCTATCATAACGAATACCCAACAGTACCAACGCATCAGCAAAACCCATGATACCGAGTCCTATCTTTCTGTTACCAAGACTCACCTTTTGAATTTCCAGGATAGGCCAGTAATTTG
>CAYSLN010000284.1:0-2819 GCA_964431825.1 uncultured Pirellulales bacterium
GTGTGCTCTTCGCCCATTGCGTAGGAGATACGCGAACCGGTAAAGACCAGACCGTTGACGGCCCCGAGTGCCGAGATGCATACGATGATGCTGATCGCCCTGCCGGCTATATCAGGTAACACCGTCGCAACCGTATCAACAGCAACCGCCTGGGAGCCGGTCATCTTAGCATAACCAAGTGCATGAAGAAATGCAGCGTTGACCAGTATATACAGCGCCGTTACTGCAACGGTACCGAGCACCAGGGCGCGGACAATATTCTGCTTTGGCCGCTTAACCTCGGCAGCCACATAAGCCATTTCGTTCCAGCCGCCAAATGTATACAGCACCAGTATCAGGGACAACTCAAAACCTCCCATCGTGAGGCTTGCCGGCCTGGCAGATGCCATCGACGGGTTCCGGGTCGACAAACCTACGGTGATAATGGCCAATAGTCCCAGGGTCTTGAGCACGGTCAGAAGGTTCTGTGTCCATTTGCCCTCTTTTACACCCAGGATGTTGATAGTTGTCAACGCGATAACAGCCACTGCAGCATAAATGACATGGCTGTTCTCAAAAGGCTCATAAAGTGTCCCGGCATATCTGGCAAAAACAAAAGCCATCAGGGCGATATCACCGGGTCGGATGATTGCCAGTTGTGACCAGCCGAATAAATAACCCGCCCACCTACCGTATGAACGGCTGAGATAAACATAGTCTCCCCCCTCACGAGGGTAGGCGGTGGCTAATTCTGCGTAACACAGTGCGCCGGTCAACGCTAGCAGTCCCCCCGCCAGCCATATTCCCAGAACGCCCGGCCAACCGGGCATGCCCGCAGCCACAGTCGGCGCAGTCTCATAAATACCGGCACCAATGATAATACCTACAATGATGCACGTTGAATCGAAAAGCGACAGTTCTTTCCTGGGAGCTATGCGCATAATGGGTTCCGCAGAATCCAGCCCCTTAGTTTTTGTTATATAAACAGCGACTAAACTATTTACTCTGGCGTTTTTTGAGTGTCACGCCAAGGCCCTGGCCCCGGCCCTGAAAGACTGTTTCCAGGTTGGGGTTGGTAGTAATGGCCTCGATGAAGTCCTGCCCCGGACTGTAAACATTGTGAGCAAGGATAAGTCCGCCCGGCCGCACTAACGGCAGCAGCTTGTTTAAATAGTCAAGATAGCCTGCTTTATCCGCATCGATAAAGAGAATGTCAATAGGCTCTGTGAGCTTCGTGACTGTCTCATGGGCGTCGCCCTCGACAAGGGTGACGAGCTTGTCAATACCGGCCCGCTTGAAGTTTTCACGTGCCAGAGTCACTCGCTCGGCGTCAATTTCATGTGTGGTCAATTTACCACCCGTAGTTCGCAGCGCCAAGCAAAACCAAATACCCGAGTACCCATTGGACGCGCCAATCTCGACAACGTTCTTAGCACCGGTCGCTTCCGTGAGCAATCGCAGCAGTCTGCCATCTTCGGGCGGCACGTTCATCATCCCTCCGCTCTGGTTCTGGTTCATATCCTCAAGAATGCTCAAAATCTTTTTTTCCTCCTCATTAGCCGGCACAGGCGGCTGCTCCTGATTAGCCCACATATCTCTGCCCCGTCCACCCCCAAAACCCCTGCGAGGTGGTCTCTGCTGGCCTATTAAAATCTCAACCGCTGTAAATAATAAGGCCCCCACTAAAATTACCAACATAATTTTCTTCGACATTTTTCGTCCCTTTCCAAGTTATGATTTCCTATTTTCCGTCATGCCGGATTCGCACAGATACAGACGAATTCAAAGTAGATTTTATTGCAATCCCCAAGCTAAATTCGAAAAAGGAATGAAGAGAGTCTGTCTACGGAGTTATTTTTGCGCCTGTTATTTTCAGCAAGCTGAGGACTCTTTTCTGTTAATACCCCCATGCCCTGCTGGTCTTTTGGGCCGAATTGCACTGCAAATAAAACGCGAGCAAGCTTGTTGGCTTAACTTGCTTGCTCGGATTAAAGATAAGTAAAAGTAGTTTGCTGAAAGAACTTGTATTAGGTTCTGGCGACTCGCTGGGCTTTGCGCATACGCCGACGATTCTTTTCAGACGGCTTCTCGTAATGAGCGATGCGCTTCATGTCCCTAATTAAACCCTCTTTCTCGCACAGCTTCTTAAAGCGTCTTATCATTTGCTGAACTGATTCACCTGAACGCCCTTTGACTTTTAGCATATAAAAAACACCCTTTCAATGCTCACAGATTAAAAACTACAAGAAAACACAACGTTATATTCTTAGTTCGTCAGAATTTAACACGACGTTTACGTTTTTGCAAGTCAAAAAACGCCTGCCGGGTTTTTGGGCGTGAAAACCAGCCTCTTAGACCGATAAAGCCCTTCTGGTCTACAGGAACCTGCAAATTCACCGAATATGTGGGATTTGTTGAATAGCACAGGCAAATATGTTAAAATAAGCGGGTGGTTTTGGAGGTGTATTTTAGTTGGAGAAGTTGCGTCAGACTCTTAGGGTCAGGAAAGAACGGGCCATTTTAGTAGCTGCTGTTTCGCCCACATCCAATGGCGGAGATGATTTAGCCGAACTTACAGCCTTAGCCGAAAGTGCCGGTGCAGTTGTCGTAGACAGATTTCAGCAAAAGACCCGCAAAATAAATCCTGCCACTTATATAGGCAAGGGCAAAGCCCTTCAGCTTGCCCAGCGCGTAAGACGGTTCAAAGCTGATGTCGTAATATTTGACAATGACCTTTCACCCGGCCAGATTCGCGAGCTTGAGGAGATTATCAAGATTAAAGTGCTGGACCGCAGCGAGTTGATTTTAGACATATTCGCCACCCGGGCAAAGACAAAGCA
>CAYSLN010000285.1:0-2816 GCA_964431825.1 uncultured Pirellulales bacterium
CAAATGGGCGGACTTGCTGAGAGAATGCCTATAACGCGTACAGCCTGTACGGTTGCGTCGGCTTCCATAGCAGGGGTTCCGCCGTTTAGTGGATTCTGGAGCAAGCTGATTCTCGTGGTCGCAGCGGTTCAGGCTCATCTTTACTGGGTCGCGGCGATAATCGTTTTCGTAAGTCTGTGCACATTGATTATGTACCTGAAGGTTCAAAGATATGTTTTCCTTGGCGAGCTGCCGGAGAGGCTCCAGCAAACAAAAGAGGCCAAAGGCTCAATGCTAATCGCAATGATATTCCTGGCTGTTTTATGTGTGTTTATGGGATTGCTCGTGCTGGTGCCGAGCTTAAAGCAGACCATTCTTGACCCTGCTGTCCAGGTATTGATGGATGGGGTTGAATACTCAGCTACTGTGATGAAAATGTAATAGTAAGGACGTAATGGTATGAGACGACTGATATATTTTGTTTTGGGTTTTGTTATTTGGATATTGCTGACATGGCCGTTTGTTGACGGCGGGATTGACAGGCAGGTGATAATCGCAGGTTTGATAGCCTCTGTCATCGTCGCGCTTCTGTTTCACGAGATTCTGCCAAAGGAACATCATGTATTTATTTCCCCGCTGAGGGTATTTTGGTTTCTGGTATACGTGCCTGTATTCTTCTATTACGTAATAAAGGCTAATTTTGATGTTGTCTATCGTGCTCTGCACCCCCAAATGCCGATAAATCCCGGAATTGTAAAAATAAAGACAAATCTCAAAACAGATTCCGGCATCACCGCACTGGCGAATTCCATTACCCTGACTCCGGGCACTTTGACTGTGGATTTAACGGATGACGGCTATTTATATATCCACTGGATCAATGTCAAATCCGATGATATCGAGAAGGCGACTGAACTTATTGCTCAGAGGTTCGAGTGGTTTTTGCAGAGAATTTTCGAATAGAAAGAGGTTGCTATGATAACGGTATTTTATATCGGTTTGCTTGTGTGTTGCTTCTTGTGCCTGTATCGGATAGGTCGCGGTCCCAGCGCTCCGGACAGGACCGTAGCTATTGATATATTAGGCATAGTCATAGTAGGTTTCTGTGCTATTCTTTCACTAGAGACGGGCAAGGATTTTTATCTCAATATAGCCTTAGCCTGGGCATTGCTGAGTTTCATTGGTACAATTGCTTTGGCAAAGTTTTTGGAGGGCAGAAGTTTCGATGACTGATTTTATAGGATACACACTAATAATAATTGGAATTTTGTTCGATATATTCGGCTGCATAGGTCTGGTGCGTTTTCCCGATGTCTACAATCGACTACAGGCCTCGACGAAATGCGTGACGCTTGGCACTATTTTGCTTCTGGTCGGTGTTGCTGTAGTCAGCGGTGTAGGAGCGACGGCTACCAGAGCGATAATCTGTGCGGTGTTTATCCTGATAACTTCTCCCACGGCAGCGCATGCCATTGCCAAGGGCTCTTATGCCTCCGGTGTAAAGTTATGGGAGAACAGCGTCGTTGATAAATACGCAGAAGAGGCCGGCAAGAAAAGTTCATAGTTACCGGTTTGTCCTGTCCGGCTGATTTGTAGCTGCGACCTAAACCAAAGGAGAGTTTGAAATTGCGTTTACCAAAGTTACGAGAATTAAAAGAAGCTGTTACGGCGGTTTTTTCGCCTCGATTTACCACTCGATTCCCGGCAGAGCCCTGTGTGGTGCCGGAGAAGTTCAGGGGCAAACCGGAATTTGACCTTGATACCTGCATCGGCTGTGGTGCGTGTGTAAATGTCTGTCCGACCAAGTCGTGCTTAACCATGGTCGATGACCTGGAAGCTGACCCGCCTGTGAGAAGAATAACACATCGACCTTATGTTTGCATCTTTTGCGGCAATTGCGAGGAGAACTGCACAACGGAGACGGGCATAAAACTCTCGAGTCAGTGGGATCTGGCTACGCTGGATAAAGAAAGCACCATTGAAACTCACGATTTCGAGCTTCAGCTGTGCGAAAAGTGCGGGGAAGTGATAGGCACGAAGAAGCATCTAGTCTGGCTTTACGAGAAGCTTGGCCCGCTGGCCTATACCAATCCTTCGCTTTTGATTGCCAAGAGCGGAGAGTTGACCAAGCAGCCGGAGAGCGTTCCGCAAAAGCCCGCTGAAGAAACTCAGACGAGCGATTTCATGCGAATCCTGTGCCCTAAATGTAAATGCGAGCTGAACATTCAGCTCTAAAGGTAATGGGCACCAATCGACAACTCCTCGAGCAGCTAAATAAGTTACGCGACTCGTCAACGCTTATTGTCGCAGTTGGTAATGTTCTAAAGGGTGATGATGGAGCGGGGCCGCTTGTTTGTGAACAGCTTCAAGGTGCCGGTATATGTGCCGAGCTGATAGATGCGGGGACCGTACCTGAAAATTATATCCAGCCTATTGTTAAAAAAGCCCCTCAAAATTTACTTATTATTGATGCTGTCGATTTTGGCGCCCCTGCCGGGACAATAAAGATTTTTAAGCCTGAGCAGCTAAGCTCATTCGTATTTTCAACGCACACCCTTTCGCCTCGACTTTTCATCGATATGATAAGAGGGCAGATACAGGTTGATGTCTATCTTGTCGGAATCCAGCCAGCTCAGATGCAAATGGGCGAGGCTGTCTCTGTCCAGGTGAGCGAAGCGATACAAAAGCTCACCCAGGCCCTTGTTGAGGTTTTTTCACGGGGACAATAAGCTTCTTAGAAAATTAAGAGCTTCTAAGACTATTCACTCATTGACCTATCTACGCATTTACGCATCCGCTATGCCCGGTTCTCAATTCAAGTTCCATCCGGCCGGACA
>CAYSLN010000286.1:0-2797 GCA_964431825.1 uncultured Pirellulales bacterium
GGACAATTACCACTGACAATATATTTATAAACCGTCCGGTTTGAATCTCCCAGATAGGCCGACAAATATTCTATTGACATTAACTGCACAGTATAGTCCCCCATAATATATCACAATATGACATAATGTGCACATTAACAGAGCATAAATCTGAAGGTTATAATGACGTGCCAATTATAGGTTTGTTACGAACCCATCAAATATCATGTCTGTGCTTTATCCTAATAACACTTACTTTCTATAAACACTTAAATAAGCTGGTTACCTTGGAAAAAGCTTATTAAGAAGACTTAGGCAGTAGATTATAGGACTATACAATGAAAAATCGCAACATTCTTATTCGTTTGTAACCTTCTGATTTTTCTAAAGTTATGTGGATAATATAATCTCAGAAATGTTTTCTTTGTAAGATAAATGAAAATAATGTTGCTTTTTATCGGAACATTATGTAAAATCCGCATCTAACTAATTTTGGCAGATTATGGAGGAGAAAGCCATGAGAAAGTGCACGGTTGCATTAATGTTGGTTGGGTTGGTAACTTTCTTCGGCGGTGTAGCGCAAGGGAGTTTAGTCAATCTTAACAACGGTATTGTCGAGCAGACACCAGGCTCAGAAGCCATTTTTCCATTCACCATTACTACTACAAATGAGACTAGTATAACCTGGACAGGGTATATGCTAACACTTGACCCGGCAGGTAATGCTACCTTCGTTGACGGAAGTGGCCAGAGTACAGATTTCAAGACAGTATTGTATCCAGACCTTTGGACTATCGAGTTCTGGTCACCGGATGATGTTCTACCCGGTGAAATCGTCACGCTTGAGTTCAAAGTAAATGTCCCTGATGAGATGCAGTACACATTTGCCCTAACTCAGACCCCGATTCCTGAGCCGGCAACAGCAGCAATACTCGGTCTGGGTGCTTTGACTTTACTGGTAAGACGAAGAAAAATATAAAGTAGCTGTACCATAGTGTTTTGGTGCTCGCTTGGTACAAAACAGTGTCCAAGCAAGTACTGATATTTATATTGAAGAGTATAATCTCTTAAGCCTAGAATATGCGCGTTATCATCTTGTCGCGGGGCTCCATTCGAAAAGCTGTCAATAAGATATAATCGTACTAACTTTGTATCCGCCAAGTTCTTCTCGGCCAGATAATTCACCAAGCTCAATAAGAAGTGAAATTCCAACAACTTGTCCCCCTATTTTTTCAATAAGTTTGCAGGCTGCCGCCATTGTCCCTCCTGTGGCCAATAAATCATCAACCATCAAAACCCTCGCCCCCCTGTTAACCGCATCGCTATGCACCTCTAAGGTATCGGTGCCATATTCCAAATCATAGGTAACACTTTCAGTTTTGAAGGGGAGTTTGCCTTTCTTCCGTATAGGGACAAAGCCAACTCCCAACTTTTTCGCAACTGCCGCTCCGAATATGAATCCCCTCGCCTCCACAGCTGCGACATATTCGACACCTGCATTTGCAAAATCGTCACACAAAGAATCCACCGCCGCGGAAAACGCCTCTGGGGCAGCTAAAAGTGGCGTAATATCACGAAACAAAATTCCCTTTTTCGGCCAATCAGGTATGCTACGAATGTATCTTTCCAGATCAATCCCTTTGGTCATCATTTATTTCCCTTCCATGGTACCTATAAGTGGTTATATTTGCCTAAGCAGATAAATTGTTTGCTCGTTTGTGCGTATTGTCAACACATTGAGGACGAAATGCAAGTTTTATTACCCCCCTACCTGGCTATTCCTCGTTCATATATTCATAAAGCTTGGTAAGCGCATCACGCCGAATCTGACGAATCCTCTCTCGTGTAAGGCCCAATTTCTTGCCGATTTCCCTGAGTGTCATCGGTTTGTTTTTGTTTAAACCGTAATGCAATTTTAAAACATTGGCTTCTCTCGGTTCTATTTTATTGAGCAATCTCAAAACCTTTTCTTTTTCTTCATCCGCAACCAATGCGTCCTCCGGCCTGACGGCATTATGATCTTCCAGGGTCGCCTCAAGCATCTGACTTTTGTCAGCCTCATCGCTACCGCAAACGTCCTTCACGGAGCCAAGAACCTCAACTATCCGATGTATGACTTTTGCTTTGCGCAACGGCAGCTGCATAATATCAGCCATCTCTTCAACGCTCAGTATCCTGCCAAATTCACTTTCCAGTTCTGCTGTTGTATGTTTCCACTGATTTATCAACGCAACCATATAGGTAGGAATGTGCACTGGCTGAATGTTTTCAAGCAAAGCACGCTTAATAGTCTGCTTTATCCACCATGCTGCATATGTGCTAAACCGAGTACCTCGTGCAGGGTCGAAATAATCAACGGCTTTTATAAGCCCAAGATTGCCCTCTTCAATCAAGTCACCAAGACTCATTGCTCGGCCAGCGTACCTCTTTGCGATATTAACGACCAGCCTCAAGTTACTTCGAACCAATTGTTCTCTGGCCTGGGGATCGTTCTCTTCGACCACGAGTTTGCCCAAAAGACACTCCTCTTCCCAGGTCAGCAGCGATGCCTCATCAATCTCTTTGAGGTATTCCTTTATTGTGACATCAAACGCTATAGTTCACTCCCGCCCTGCCAAAAGCCTCTCGACTCCGGCTATAAGGGCAAAATTGGGTTCTGACCTTAGTTCTTCTTACAGGTTATAGAAGGATTGGTTCCTCACGGGCTCCATTTTGCAATAGGCCGCGAAATGGAAAACCGCCAAGCACAATCCATTTGAGTTATCGGCTAAATATATCCGCAGGTTTACCATGTTAGAAGCCTTCCCGTTTTTATTAG
>CAYSLN010000287.1:0-2791 GCA_964431825.1 uncultured Pirellulales bacterium
TTCTACCCCATTGCCCCCTGCACAGCCACATCCATCGCTGGTGACTAATCCACCAGAAAGGCAGGTGCATATTTTGTAATTATATCTATCCCTGCCACACAATACAATCCTATGATTTGGCACTTATCGCGTTTTTCCCCTGTTGAGAGCGACATGGTGTATACATTCAGTGTTTTCTTGTTAAGTGTAACCCGGTGCGCATGTTCAGTATACAGGGCTCAATCAAGAAATCAAGACAATCTTCAGCAACGTATCAATCAGACTATAACAGAAGTTGCTTTTTAACATGATTTTTCGGGACTGATGTGCTGGTGATAGTTAGCTGACTGTCCGAAACGATGAGGATTTAGGTAAACACCCCGAGAAACAAAAAAGGCAGCGCAATGTAACTTCTTGCTAATGGTTTGCTTACATCAATAGTGGGTCTATCATATGGGGGACTGAGGAGGCATCATTTATAATCTGATGTAATTTATGGCAGGCACACCAAGTATGCTTTTGTTCTTTATGCGACCCTTAAACTATCATCCACGAATAATTCTACAAGGCTGCCAATAGTGAATAAAAGCACAAGGGCTAAGATAGTATAGAATTGCCAGTCAGTACTGACAGTTTCAACAGCTTGGGGGATTTCTCCAAGCAAGGAACTGAACTGCTCCGTGAGGCTTTCGGTATAGCTCTGAAAAACCGCTACGATACGGGCTGGAAAGACCAGCGCCGCAACAATTACTGCAAGGCCAAATGTAATACAACCAGCCAGGGTAAGTCTTTCCTGTAAAACGACCTGTTCTAAAATCTCCTGCTGCCGGGCCTGCTCAATTTCTTTGATTACCAGCGCGGTAAAATCAGTCGGTACCGGTTCTGAATGGGTCCGTAAAACCTGCCCCAATATTTCATCTAACTTATCCTGGCTTTTATCTGTCGGCATCGGCATCTTCTCCAAAAGTTACGGCTAAAAGCTGCTTTAGTTTTTGGCGTGCTCTAAACAAATAGGTCTTAATCGTATTTTCCCTCGCCTGCATTACTTTTGCAATATCAGCGGTGCTTTTTCCTTCCCGGTAGTATAGTATAACTGTCAAGGCCCAAATCCTCGGCAGCCGGTTGACAGCTTCCCAAACGAGTTGCTCTGTTTCTTTGCTCTGCATTACTTCCGGCGGTAGCTGCTGTTTGCTATCGGCAATCTGTTCGTTTAGTTCAGATTTAAACTGCTGTTGTTTTCGATTTTTCCGCAGGTAATTTACTCCCTGACGGTACGCTATAGACCACAACCAAGTGCTTAACTGGGCCCGGCCGGTATACCGGCTTAATCCTTTATACGCGGCCAAGAACGTCTCGCTCGCCACGTCCTCGACTTCATCTTTCCGAAGCCCCAGTGTTCGGCAGCACAAAAAAACCGTCTCTTTGTATTTATCAATGAACTCGGCAAATGCCTTGTGGTCACCACTGCGAAGCAGCTGTAACCATTTATCTTTATAATGTTTTTTCCATACTTTATTTACCAACAAATTTCCCTTCATACGTTAGTCGCGCAAAAAGGTTAACAGGTTTCAGATTTCTTGCAACCAGTTGTATAAAATCAGCAAGTAACGTATAAAAACGATAATAATACCAAAAAAAGAGAGAAATTACATATTTTCTGAAACCTACTGTACATGACCAGCGACTAAATTTACAAAAGACGGAAAAAATTTAATAACCATAAGAAGGCAAAAATGACAAAAATGAAGACAAATTGCTATTTAAAGCCAGCCTGGACGCATAATGGCTCTGTAAGAACAGACCTACCCATGATGGTATTACAAAAGGCAAACAAGAGGAAACTTGCTACAATTATACACCCAGGCCAGCTTTGTTGCGTTGGCAAGGTTTATCTGAAGACCAACAACGGCTTAATAAGAATAAAATAATCAGCCAAACCAAGTACAAATTGAAAGGACAAAAAATGGAAAATGGTCATTTCAAAAAAATAACGCTGGCTTGCCTACTTTGCCTGCTGACTACTATGATGGGTTGTTATACTGACATAGGCTGTTGGCCCCGAGCCGAATACCAAAGAACCGTCCAGCTGTCAGCGCCTCTGCCACCCGGTTCAGGCTTCGCAAACCGGACCCATAACGGCTCAATCACAATCACTGGTGCTGATGTTACTGACTGTAATCTTACAGCCACAATTATCGCCCGCGCTATGACAGAAGAAAACGCCCAAAAATTAGCCGGCGAAACTAAAATAAAGCTTGAGCCTTCCGGCAACAGGCTCATCGCCAAAATTGAAAAGCCTACCTTTATGACTAACCGGTCTGTTTGCGTCAATCTCGACATAACAGTTCCAAATCATACCGACCTGGAGCTTACCACCCATAATGGGCGGGTTAGAATTACAAATATCACCGGCTGTATCAACGGTACAACACACAATGGAGGGGTTACTGCCGAACAGACTTCCGGCACCATCGAGCTTCATACACATAACGGCTCAGTCACTTGCAGGGAAGTTTCAGGTGATGTAAAACTTTATACTCATAATGGAAAGATAAATGCAGTCTACTCCAAAGATGCCGCATCGGTCTGCAACGTATCTATGGAAACCCACAATGGTGGCATAGACTTCACAGCTCCGCCGAATTTTTCCGCCGTAGTTGAGGCCTCAACACACAATGGCTCAATCAATAGTGATTTGCCAATAACTGTAAGCGGAAAAATAAACAGGAGGAAACTCACAGGGACAATCAGTACGGGCGAAGGCAAACTACACCTTGAGAGCCACAACGGCTCAATAAAGATAAGATAAATT
>CAYSLN010000288.1:0-2789 GCA_964431825.1 uncultured Pirellulales bacterium
TCCACAGATATCTAATATGTCTCACAAAATCAATCCCGTCAATACAATATCTTAGATGATGGCCGTAACTACAATGGAACAGATCCCATCAAATCTGCTTTCACCTTAAGTATAATGGGCTGCGCATTGTCAGGCTTTGGGCAACAGCCCGTGAAAGTCTGATCCCTGCGTTTTGTGTCACATGTCAAGGGTGACCCGGTTTTCACGCTTATTGCCTTGCGGTTTTGCCGCCATCCTGACATATGATTTGTCCCGTAATATAGCTGGAAGCGTCGGAAGATAGCAAAAGGACCAGGCCGGAAAGCTCTTCTGCTGCAGCCTGCCGTCCCATGGAGATCCACTCAGTGCAGTATTCATTGAGTAATTTATCCATCTCCTTATTCTGTTCTTCAGTATTGCCGGCCCTGCGGATTTCAGATCGGTGCATACCTGGCGCGATTGCGTTAATCCTAATATTATCTTTGGCGTAATGCATGGTAGCCACCTGAGTCAGATTGTTTATACCGGCTTTGGAAGCGCCGTATGAAGCGGTGGCAATTTCAGGAACTTCTGCTCTAATACCCGCGACAGAAGAGATATTTATTTTTCTTTATTATTAAAGCGATTGCACAAGGACCATGCGGGGTGCCTTCATGATTTGACGCGTTTCTCCTCGATCAGGTCGGCACCGCATTCTTATGCAACGGTTTCTCCAATTAATGACAACCGATTTGCGGCAGATTGGCTAATCTTGTTGAAAAAGCGCAGTGCATTTACTTGCGCAACGTTTGAACTCACTGGTTTTTACGTAGTGGAAAGGAGTAGAAATCCAGTGCACTGATTTGCTATATGAGTCTATTTAAGCTTAACTGCAAAAAAATCTTTGGTGTGCATTATTTTTCCATCGGTGCCCTATGGTATTCATTGGTAGCGGCCACATCGACGAAGAGAATGGGACGATCTACCCTGACCCAGACAACGGGGCCATGAATCAACCCTGCGGCTACATGGACGACTGTGGGGGAATCGACAATATGCTTTTCAGCCTCCTCACCAAGGGATATTTCAATGTGGGCACCAAAGTCTTTCAGGTCTTTCTCATTGGTGCCAAAAAAGCAGAGGTATTGGTCGAACTCGTGTTTGTGAGGATGCTCAATCATGGCGTGGGGTGTTTGTATTAGACCACAATCTATAGAGAAATTTCCGCCCCCCCAATCCGGTAACTGCCGGGTACTGTAAATTTGCTGTTTGTCATCCTTTGGAATACTGTAACAATCGCGGGTGATATGCTTTTCATATTTCAGCGTTGCCATTAGCTTCCTCCCTTTCATCAAGTGGTTGCATGATTCTTATTAGTCTAAATTGTGTGGCATATTTTCCAAAAAGCTGTTCCTCATTCGCTCCTGTGCCGATCTATGAACTTGAATATTTCTACCTTTGTTCCGAATTGAATTCTATCGTTTTTTTTAAAGCTCGTTTTTAATCATGAGTTTCTCATTCTCCCCCTGCAATCGCAGAATACGCATGATTTCACTAAACTTCTTGGTGTCCACTTTTCTTGGGTAAGTTCTGCCTCCGTATCTACTTGCATGTTATAGCAGCCTTTGATGCCTTGCTGTCATTAAAGCGATTAGACAATGCAAAGAAGACCACCATCATGGGCATAAACACAGCCCGTTATTTGAATGCCTGCTGGTGAAGCAAGAAATACACATAACGCCCCGATCTCGATTGGTTCACCGAAACGGTGGGTCGGAAGATCTTTCTCTATCATTTCAATAGCACTTTCCGGAAGGTCTTTATCGAGGTCCGAATGAGTTGGGCCGGGGGCGATACTATTGACACGGATACCATTATCTCCCAACACAACTGCCAAATATTTGGTGAATATATCTAGTCCCGCTTTAGCCGCATTATAAGGGGCATTATGATGTTCCTTTGACCCACTTACGCGTTGACCGCCGACAGATGAAATATTTATAATACTGCCGCCTAAACCGCTGTCGCGCATGGACGGAGCTATCTCATGTACAACATTGGCAACTCCATGGAGGTTGGTGTTGATAATGCGGTGCCATTCACTAAGTCCTTTTTCACTTAAGAACGGAATTGTTGTTGCGACGCCTGCGTTATTCACGAGAACATCAACATGATCGAAAAAAATGAACACATCTGATGCTGCGGCCTTTACGCTGTTAATATCTGAGACGTCACATCTAAAGCAGGAATACTTGCCGCCATAGTCTTTAATCTCATCAACAGCCGCCAGCCCACTTTCCAGATTACGGCACAAAATGACAGCGTTTGCCCCGCTCTGCGCGAAAGCGACGGTTATACCTTTTCCAATACCGCGGTTTCCTCCAGTTATAACCACGTTCTTGCCGCTTACGTCAAATGCATTGGTCATACTTGAAATTGGTTTAATCTTTATCATTTTCTACTCCCCTTTGAAAATGCAAACCGAGTGCATTCCCCGCAACTTGTCCATCCTCCGTAGCAGGCTACCTGTCCTTCGCAATAGCTTGCTATGGACGGCGGGCTGCGGAGGACGGGCTGCAGGGATCTTCAATTCTGCAAAGTTGCTATCATTAATTTTCATCAGTTTTAACGAGCATACTTCTGTTATGTGCTCCAGATGTTTCACCTAGAAAAATATGCCTCAGCATATTTAATAAATATGGGCCAGTTAGGACCTACTGTATGACCTCCGGCGTGCTGACGAAATGCAATTTCCCCATCAATTAATGCTATTTCCTTAGGTACTAAAATAGCATAACCCCAACCCTTTTCCAAAAGTTGCTGTTGCCACG
>CAYSLN010000289.1:0-2784 GCA_964431825.1 uncultured Pirellulales bacterium
ATCGCTGAGATTCTTTCAAAGCATTTCAAGGTAGTGTCTGTGTGCTGCAAAGTTTGTGGAATTGACAAGAAGGATTTTGATTTGCCGCAGATTTTTTCAGGAAACAAAGAGGTTATGTGTAATCCAGCAGGTCAGGCCCAGTTGCTAAATGATGCAAAAACGCAGCTTAATATTTTATGTGGGCTTTGTGTTGGCCATGATGCGATTTTTTCGAAGGTCTCAGACGCTCCTGTGACAACACTTATTGCCAAGGACCGCGTATTGGCCCACAATCCGGCGGGAGCTATTTATAGTCGCTATATTCGAAAAACACTTTAAAGGAAGCATATAGCGGAGTTGTATGATGGAGCAGACATTCAAGGCTACAGAAATAAAGGTCGGATTTCATCCTGATGGTTACAGGATAGATAAAACGGCTCCACCAATAGACAGATATACAAAATGGGAGGTTTTACCAGGAAATAGATGGTGTAATCCGGAGCCGGTGTATTTCGATTCACTACCGCAGCAAGGCTGGTTTGCGAAGGATAAATTTGATTGGGACAGAGTTAATACGATTGTGGAGTAAGTTTGATATGAGAATAGCGATTGCAAGTGGCAAAGGCGGAACAGGAAAAACAACTATAGCGACGAATCTCGCCTCTTCGATCGCTCGGATGGGCGAAAATGTGCAGTATCTTGATTGTGATGTTGAAGAGCCAAATGGCCACATCTTTCTTAAGCCTGAAATAAAGGAAACACAGAAGACTACGGTTGGTGTTCCGGAAGTTGACAATGACTTATGCGACGGCTGTGGCAAATGTGGGCAGCTCTGCCAATACAGTGCCATAATTTGTTTGAAAGACAAGCCACTTGTCTTTGAGCAATTATGCCATTCGTGCGGTGGCTGTGAACTTGTCTGCCCCACCGGTGCTATTAAAGAAAAACAGATAGAAATTGGATTTGTTGATTTGGGTACGGCAGGTGATGTGAAATTTGGTCAGGGCAGGCTGAAAATAGGAGACGTTCGGTCACCTGCTTTGATAAAGAAGGTAAAAGAAAACGCAGCCAATAACGGCACCGTCATAATAGATGCTCCGCCGGGCACCTCGTGTCCGGTAATTGAAGCAGTCAAAGGGGCAGATTACGTTCTGCTGGTCACCGAACCTACACCGTTTGGTTTAAATGACCTGGAACTGGCGGTGGAGATGGTAAGAGAGCTTGGGCTTGCCTTTGCTGTTGTAATAAACCGTTGCGACATAGGTGACGGGCGAGTTGTACGCTATTGCCAGCAACAAGATATAGAAATTCTCCTTGAGATGCCGAACGACCGACTGGTAGCGGAAGCTTACTCACAGGGGATTAAAATAATTGATGCATTACCCGGCTACGAAGAAAAGTTATTACAGCTATATCAGAAAATCAATTCGAGAGTCACGGTCAAATGAAAGAAGATTTCGAATTCATGGAAAGAATAAGCCGTGACTTAGAGGCCCGTAAAGCAGCTTGTAAGGTTCTCGATGTTTCCGAAGACGCTGACAGGAACGAGCTGAAAAAAGCGTATAGAAAAGCATCAATGAAATACCATCCTGATCATAACCAAGACGACCCTGATGCTAATAAGAAATTTACACTTGTCAAGTGTGCATACCAATTATTAGCCGAGGATAAACCCTGTCTTGAATTAATAGAGGAAATCAATACATGGGAAGGTGTGCCAGAGGATAGCAAATACAATTTGGACAACCCGTGGGGGCATTTCTTGTGGTGGCGTGAAAAATATTATGGTTCTGGAAAAGAGAAAAGGTCAAATGGCAAACGCTCTTCTTGTATTTAACAGAAATCCATACGACGGAACAGATGTAACACGGAATGGCCTTCGGCTGGCAGGACAACTGCTTAATGCCGGTTTGGAAGTGAATATATTTTTAATGAATGATGAAGTTGGTAAGGTTGTTTCATTTTAGGTATTGTTAGTGAGTCCTGCGAAGCTTTCTGATAACTTTTACGACAAGATCAAACCACGTTTGTATCAACGCGTGGGCAAAGAGTTGTGTTTAGCTTATCGTGTGCTTGATTTGGGCTGCGGAGCATGTGAGCTTGCCCAGTACTTATCCGAAACCTATGATCAAAAGGTTACAGGGGTGGATATTTCTGCCGATAGCTTTCCAAATAACCGAAATATCACAAAAAATACCGAGCATATTCGCTGTATTCACAAAGATGCAGCTCGTCTTACTTTTATTCGGAACCGAGCAATAGACGCTGCGACAATATTTTGGGCTTTGCATGAGATGAAAAATTCTCAGGCGATTTTACAAGAGACCTATCGAGTTTTGCGGCCGGGCGGCAAAATACTTATTGTTGAATTTCCTCGCAACTCGTTAGCCCAAAAGTTATGGAACGAGAACTACTATACAATCAGAGAATTAACAGGTTCTCTTCTTAAGGCTGGTTTTAAAGATATTCTGGCTAAACGAATCGAACATAAACAAATTCTTTGGGTGACCGGTTTTCGCAGTAAGAATTGATCTGAATAGGAGAGGATCATAATGTTAGGGTTTGAGCTTTGTGCAAATAGAAAAGGAGACAAAGGATATGCCTTGGGTAAATGAGGAAATTTGTGTGGGTTGTGGTGTATGTGTTGATGATTGTCCGGTAGGAGCGATTACATTAAAAGATGACCAAAAAGCGATTATTAACGAAGACAAATGTATCAGGTGTGCTCGATGTCACGATGTTTGTCCACAGGAAGCTGTTCGGCACGATAGTGAAAGGATTCCGCAGGAAGTTGAGGCAAACATA
>CAYSLN010000290.1:0-2784 GCA_964431825.1 uncultured Pirellulales bacterium
CTGACCGTTATAGCTACATACCACTGACCGGGTTATTTATCATCATTGCCTGGGGGGCTCCCGAACTGCTGAAAGAATG
This sequence comes from uncultured Pirellulales bacterium, assembly GCA_964431825.1. Lineage (GTDB taxonomy): Bacteria > Planctomycetota > Phycisphaerae > Sedimentisphaerales > Anaerobacaceae > CAYSLN01. The sequence goes on from CAYSLN010000290.1 coordinate 80, forward strand.
GCGGCCTCGAAGAACCGTACTTGGAATATCAGCTCTCGTTGTTCTACTGGGTCTGTCAATTTGTACTTATTTTCAACTGCGTTACTGGCGCAACGGCATTACTACTTATGAACGCGTAATCGAAATAAACGGTGGCAATGCCGCGATACACAGAAAATTAGCATTAGTATATTCAGCGTTTGGTAAATTTGACCAGTTCTTCATACACCTTGAGAAATCCCTGCAGTTTGACCCCTATGACCACAAAACACTAAACTCTCTGGCGTGGATTTTGGCTACAGCCGAAGACCCCAATATTCGAGACCCCAACGCCGCCATTAAACATGCGGAGAAAGCCTGCGAAATCGACAATTACGAATCGGCTTCCCACCTGGACACTTTAGCTGCCGCTTACGCCGCAGCCAGCCGATTTCCCGAAGCCATTATCATGGCCGGAGAGGCCATACAAATGGCCACGGACGGCAAGAAGAAAGAGGATTATAAAAAACGCCTGGAAATGTATGAGGAAGGCAAACCATATATCAGATACTCTCCCAAAACCAACCCTGAGTGATTTGACAACCCCGCCCCCGTGCCCAAATGCTCGCCGCCAAGTACTCAATACACCTTTAATCGCTTATTTTCGCCCAGTAGAAGACGAACCTTCTGTCTACAAAGTGCGTAGCATAGATAATTTAGGTAAATTTATCTATTGACATTTCAATCAATAATTGTTAATTTGGATAAAGTCTTATAACGAAGTGGCTTTATTAGTGCGTAATTCCTATTTTGCGGGGCAAGGACAGTCCTATTTAATCACGAAATCTCTACCTACACAGGAATGACACAAAAAATAGGAATTTATAATAAGTGACGATTTTAGATTGCCGAAAAGATACAAAGCAGCTGTGTTGGCCTCTAAATTAAGGGAATAGGCAAGAAAATACAGGCTAAAAAAGATTATAAGTATGGGAGGATACAGAGGCAAGTCCAGCTCAGCAGCAATGTAACCAAAAGGTAACTAACTAAAAGGTAAATAAATGGAAATGCAAAATAAGCAAAATAAGATGTTTCACAGCAAAACCATTAATAAACAAGCTTTTTACAGGTCGCTCCTAATCCGGGTTATCGGAACTACGATGGCTTTAATTTTATCTGCCCTGCCTGCAATCGGAGCTGAATTTAGCATTACACCAATAGAGTTGGAGCTGACGCCCCGCGCCGGTGAAACAGTTAGAGAAGCAATTAAAATTATAAACCAGGCGCCCGAGGAGTCTCAAACATTCGAAATAATTTTGACAGACTTGACCCAGCGCGAAAACGCCTCGTTCTGGGCCCTCGAACCCAACGATGTCTTTGATAGGTCAAAACTGTCTTCATGCAAAGATTGGGTGAGATTGAGCACCGACAGTGTCGAGCTTGGACCGAGGGGTTCTATACCTTTGTTGGTAACCATAAGGGTCCCTCGCGGTGCCCGTGGATTCTACTCTGCAGCACTTCTTGTTGCCAAAAGGCCCGGACCGGATACGAGAGGAGTGGCTTTAATCACCCGATTTTTAATTCCCATTCTCATAGAGGTACAAGGCCGGCCGATGCGGCACCAAGTGGAAATGGAGGACGTCGGAATGGAGTACCTCACACCTCCTGATGCAAGCCAGGAAACGACGATAATAACGGGAACTATTACAAATAACGGCGGCACCTATTCGAGAATTCAAACTTTGTTAGACCTTAAGGCCTACCAGAACGAACACTGGCTAACTGTTACAACGACAGAATTCAAACTTCTAAGGATTCTCCCGGGTTCCAGATTGAAGTTAATAGGCAATCTCAGACGACCTCTGCCGTCCGGCAAATACTCAATAAAAGGCTTACTGCGTGTTGATGGTCGACGAGTAAAGTCGCTCGAAAAGGAAATAGACTTCGTCAGCAATCCTAACATCACAAAGCTCGCAATTGACACGTCGCTCGACCCAAATCCATCCGAGGTCTTTATAGATGCCATACCGGGTGCTACCCGAACGAAAGCAATTAGACTTACCAACTCTTCGCAAGACAACATCATTGTCAGGGCAAGACTGGTCATGCCCCCCCCTTTCAAGGGCACTCTTTTCGGTGAGTTGAGAGGGGAAGATTTAGCTTGCCTCGATTGGCTAACAATAACTCCTGAGGAGTTTGAGCTCCGCGGAGGAAGACGACAAAGCTTACGGGTCTCTGCAAATATGCCTAACCAATCAGGACTGCACGCCAGCTATTATGCCATTCTTGCCCTAAGCTCTGTTTATGAAGATGGCCAGAACGCTGGTTGGACAACAGTACCCATTTGTGTCACAAACAAAAAAATCGAGACCGTACCTGCAGTTAAGCCGGTGAAGCTTACACTCGGTGCCATGGAGGAGTCCAAATATATTGTCATCGGCAGATTTGGTAATGTCGGAAATATATACTTAAATCCCAACTGTAAGGCTACCGTCACAAATTCCGCAGGCAGAAATATAAAACAAACATTACTTAGTGGTACGCCAGGTATGATGCTACCGCTCGAAATCAGAGATTTCTCCGGAATCATTGACTTCGCCGGAGTTGCTGCCGGGATGTACCGTCTTGTAGCGACCCTGGAATTTGAACCAGACAATATAGTGGTCAACCAGGTTCCTATATGGGTATACACCGAGGGAGACCGGAGGATTGTTGAAATCATTAAACCAGAGCAATTCGAAGAGGCT
>CAYSLN010000291.1:0-2780 GCA_964431825.1 uncultured Pirellulales bacterium
TTGGCCGGCACTGGCTCGGTGTGTGGGAATCTATAGAATAGAAAATCAATCTTCGCTGGCTATTATCGGTTGCGTGCAAATCTCTGATATAGGAGCAGAAATTTTATTGGTCTGCTTGGGGACAGGACATAATAAAGTCTAGACAATCGCTTAAATTAGCTGTTGCAACAGCGATGGTACTATCAGCGGCGCCATAGTATAGATTGAGTTGGTCGGTTTCTTTGTGGACAACAGCACCATTGGGAAATACGACGCCACTGACGTCGCCGATTCGTTCATAGTATGCACCCGGTCCTAGGACCCATTCGTCACTTCGACGCAGAACTTTCCAGGGGGCATTCAAATCCAAAAGCGCCAGACCAACACGGTATATCTGTCCTGCTGTAGTGCTGCGGACGCCGTGGTAAAATATCAGCCAGCCTTGTGGTGTTTCTATGGGCTGACAGGCGAGACCGATTCTGTGGCAGTCCCAGTAAGCCGCTCTTGTTCTGAGCAATAGTTGATGGTCACCCCAGTGCTTAAGGTCGGGTGAGAAACTCAGCCAGATATGCGCTTCACCTCGAACGATAGGACGGTGAATGAGCGCAAATCGTCCGTTAAATCTGCGGGGAAACAGGCAGGCATCTTTGTCTTCCGGTGGCAAAAGGGCGCCGAGCCGGGCAAAGGTGGTGAAGTTTTTGGTAATCGCCAGCGAAACTACCGGCCCACCTTCGCTGAAGGAAACATAGGTAACGCCGAATTGTTTTTGCTCCTCGAGCCAGACAATACGCGGGTCTTCCAAGCCCCACTTTTCCTCTAAAGAACTCTGGTCAGCCTCCAGAGTTGGCCTAGCGTCAATTTCCCAGTTTGTGAATCCGTCTGCACTGCGGGCGACGGTCAGATGCGAAAAGCCTCGCATGTCCTCGACGCGAATAAGCAGAAGTGTCTCTGTGTTTAACTTGGCAGCTGCAGGATTAAAGACTGCATTTGCCGGGTAAGGCCAATCTTCCGGCGTTATAATGGGATTGCCATTAAACTTCCTAAATAGTTCGTATGCCTTCTTACTCCGTGCAATCTCTGTCATAGTTTAGGTCCCAAAACAGCTGGTATATTATCAAACTGGAGTCAGAACACAATAATGTAAAAGTCAAAAATTCCAAGCTTCACGTTTTTGGCTTATAACACCTGATCTAAATCGGCAAGATGAGCGATTTACTGTAAATGAAAGTGTAAATTTGGCTGCGAGTATGCAAAAACTCTCTGCCTGGACAGCTAATTCCAGGTAACTGCTGCGCACCTCGTGATTTGTGGTTCGCTTTACAGTTTGCACTTCATTATGCCTTTACGAGCTGCGTTTCGTATAAACTTTGGTACAATGCACATCTCTGCAACAGTTCATCATGTTGGCCCTGAGCGATGATTCGTCCATCGTCCATTACCACTATTACGTCTGCGGTAATCACGGTGCTGAATCTGTGGGCTATGATAAAGCTGGTTCTGTCGTGCATGATTTCCTCGATGGCCTTGTGAATCTTGTTTTCACTCTCGGCATCGACCTGACTTGTTGCCTCATCAAAAATAAGGATTGATGGATTTTTCAAAATCGCTCGGGCTATGACAATCCTTTGTAATTGTCCACCACTGAGGTTGGAGCCTTGTTCGCCGATGACTGTATCATAGCCATTGGGCAGTAGCCTGATAAATTCGTGGGCAAACGAACGCTTGGCTGCGGTAGTTATTTCCTCTCTTGTTGAGCCTGGTTTACCATAGGCAATGTTGGCAGCTACAGTGTTGTTAAACGCTACCATATTTTGCGTGACCATTCCAATTTGGCTTCGCAGGCTAAACAGTGTTGTGTCCCGAATGTCCTTTCCATCTATCAGTACCTGCCCGGAGTCAGGGTCGTAAAATCTGGGTATCAAGTTCGCCAGTGTTGTTTTACCTGAGCCGTTTGGTCCTACGATAGCAACATTATGCCCTGCACTTACTGTCAGATTAACTCCCTTTAATACAGCCCTGTTGCTGCCCGGATAAGTAAAAACAATGTTTCTGAACTCGATTTTGTTCTTCAACTGCGGTAGTTCAATCGCGCCGGGCTTGTCGTGCTCAGCCGGCTTATCCATTACCGCAAAGACTCTTTCGGCAGCGGCGTTTGCCTGCTGGATTTTGTTCCAGACGTCACTTGTTTTTCTTGCTGCCTCTGCTGCTGCACCAAGTAGGATCAGCAGCGTCAAAAATTCAGGGCTGTCCATGCGACCATGCATAACCCAGTTTACACCAACCAGCAACGCAGCCGAGGCGGTAAAATTCCCAAGAATCTCGAGCACAGGGTTAGTAGCGGCATCGACTTTTGATATTCTGAGCAACTGCTTTAACAGTTTGTTGTTTATCGTCTTAAAGGTCTCTCGCTCAAAGGGTTGTTGATTATAGACTTTGACGACCTTAAGCCCCGACATTGTTTCCTGGAGCTTTGCGAGCATTTGTGAGCTGGCCATCAGAGATTTCGTTGTGGCACGTTTCATTTTTTTGCCGAACGCTGCCAGCAATGCTACTATCAGTGGCGCTGCGCAAAGGAAAATAAGCGCCAATTGCCAGTTCAAGAGCATCGCACAGCCCACCATAAACAACGCATTTAGGGGCTCGCGAAGTGCCTTACCAAGCATTACTTTGATAGTAGCGCCCATTATAGCGGTGTCATGGACAATCCTGCTGACGCTGTCACTTGGCCTCGTGTTCGCAAAGGACGCCATTGGAATGTCCATCAGATGTCCGAATACATCCTCCCGCAAATGGTTTATTGC
>CAYSLN010000292.1:0-2765 GCA_964431825.1 uncultured Pirellulales bacterium
CAGTGGCAGACGATGTCGACTTTGACATACGGTCGTTTCACATACCCAAGACAGTGGATAACGATTTGCTGGTTACCGACCATTGTCCGGGCTATGGGACAGCGGCAAAATTCGTTGCCTGTGCGTTGATGGGTGACGATTTGGATAATCGCGCCCTGCCGGGCGTCAAAATCGATTGTGTAATGGGCAGGCACGCCGGCTTTCTGACCGCAGCTGCTGCATTGGGCAAGCGGAGGGGTGATGATGGTCCTCACTTGCTTTATTTTCCCGAGAGGCCGGTTTCGATAAAGAAGTTCCTAAGTGATGTCGAAGGTGTTTACAAAAAGCTCGGTCGATGTGTCGTTGCGGTGAGCGAGGGAATTTGTGATAGCGATGGGGTGACCTGGGCTGAGAAGCTGGCGGAGCAGAAGGAGAGGGACTCGCACGGCAACATACAATTGTCCGGCACCGGCGCGCTGGCGGATTTTTTGGCCGGTCAAGTCAGGAGCAAGCTCGGGGCAAAGCGCGTTCGGGCCGATACATTCGGGTATCTTCAGAGGAGTTTTGCCGGCTTGCAATCGCCTGTTGATTTTAGAGAGGCAAGATGGTGTGGCCGACACGCTGTCCAATACGCTATGGAGCATGACAACGGCTCGGTTGCGATAAGGCGGACCGGTAACGGGGCGGACTACGCCGTCGAGCTGTTCCGTACCGATCTTAGTAATGTGGCAGAGAAGACCAAACCAATGCCTGATGAATTTATTAATGCCGAGGGCAATGGGGTGACAGAGGCTTTTATCAGCTACGCCGGGCCTCTTACGGGCCCACTGCCAAAAACCTGTTTTTTAGGGCATTACCCTAAGGTTTAGCTGAGCTTTGCCTAACCGATAATTAAGACGAAAATAATCGCCTCGCTTAGACCTGTGTTTGTTGGAGCGAAACACTAACAGCCTTGTTGGAGACCAGAATGGACAAGCCGGATTTTTCAATTTCTGTACTGGGGAAACCAATGGTTCAGTCCCCGATTCAATTTTCGAAGGTAATCGGAGATTATATAGCCAACTACGTTGGGGACGATGAGCGGATTATTTACGATATCGATATAGACCGGCAGTCACTATCTCGAAGCTTTGAGCAGAATGAGCTGATGGAGAAGGCCGGGCCGAGAGAGGAGCTGTATTTTGAGCCTTCGAAGGTGCACGCGGCGGTGGTTACCTGCGGGGGTTTGTGCCCGGGTCTTAATGATGTGATAAGAGCAGTGGTGATGTGTCTTTGGTACCGTTATGGGGTTCGAAAGATAAGCGGCATTCGCTACGGCTATCGTGGTTTGATTAAGGACTTTGGCCTGCCGGTACTGGAGTTGAGCCCTGACCTTGTATCCGATATTCATTGCCATGGAGGGACAATTTTGGGTTCATCGCGGGGTTACGGCGATTATACGGAGCAGGTTGTTGATACGCTTGAGCGGTTGGGCATCAATATGCTCTTTACGATAGGTGGTGATGGAACGCAGCGTGGGGCGCTGACAATTGCAGAGGAGGTAAAGAAGCGCGGACTTGAAATTGCTATTGTTGGGATTCCCAAGACGATAGACAACGACCTTAGTTTTGTTCAGGTTTCCTTTGGATTTCAGACGGCGGTATCGAAGGCTGTAGACGCTGTGGCAGCGGCTCATACCGAGGCGGTCGGGGCATTGAACGGCGTCGGCCTTGTGAAAGTCATGGGGAGGCAGTCGGGTTTTATCGCCGCCAGTACGGCCCTTGCAATAAACGATGTGAATTTTGTTCTTGTGCCAGAGGTGCCGTTTGAATTGGACGGGGACAATGGATTGCTGAGTCATCTTGAGAGAAGGCTTGAGCAGCGCAGGCACGCCGTGATACTTGTGGCTGAGGGTGCGGGCGGCAATCTCTCTGAGCAGGGCAATGGTGTTGACGCTTCAGGAAATATAAAACTGGGGGATATCGGAGTGTACCTTAAGCAAAGGATAGCGGAATACTTCAAGAGCAGAGATAAGGAAATTAATCTAAAGTATATTGACCCGAGTTATATTATCCGTGCAGCACCGGCGAACCCGAATGATTCGGTTTATTGCGAGAGGCTCGGAAGCAATGCCGTTCATGCTGCGATGGCGGGGAAAACCGAGCTGCTCATAGGGCTTTTGCACAACCAGTTCGTGCATATACCGATTAGGTTAGCTGTTTCCAGAAGAAATTGCATTGACACAGACGGCGCCCTCTGGCGGGATGTTATCGATGCGACCGGCCAGCCGGTGCTGATGACGAATTAATGCCTTTGTCGAATATGCGATGCAACTAATAGGCGAGTTACCCAAGAGCACATATCTGGACGGTTATCCGAGAGTCTAAAAGGTTCCCACGTGCCGAGTAGCTCTGCATTTTCACATTTGCGGCCTGACAGGCAGGGTCACTCGTATGGTAAATATCCCGCCGGATTGTAGCTCGGCAGTAGCGTTTCCACCTAATATTCTCACGAGCTTTTGAACCAGAGCCAGACCCAAACCACAGTGAATGCCTGTGTCTGAGCGTGATGAATCGCTGCGCCAGAAACAGTCGAATACTTGTGAGACTTGTTCGGCAGTCAGTTGGCAACTGGTATTAGAGACTATGATTTCAACAGAATCGTCTTTGCTGCAAGCGGTTGTCGAGATTTGACCGCCTTTATCAGAATATTCGACGGCGTTGTCCAAAAGATTCGAGAATACCATAGACAAGTGCTCAGGATCTGATTGGCAAGTCATCTCGACAGAGATGCGGTTATCAAAGACA
>CAYSLN010000293.1:0-2764 GCA_964431825.1 uncultured Pirellulales bacterium
TTGCCTCGGTGCCCCTACAATAAGTAGCAAAAAATACAAGAAGGATAAGCAGCAAGTCAGGTTTGATACTGGCTTTTGTAATGGTGATTATATCGGCCAGACTGGTCTGCAGCACGGTAACAAAAAGAACCAAAACTGCAAACCGGAACCATCGCATTTAGATATCCTCATTAAGCTCATTTTGCAATACAATGCAAAAATGGGAGGTTCCTGATACTATCGTGGATTCATCACGATTACAGTTATGTTTTTTAATCTTTCTATATCAGAAACCGGTTTTACTGTTATATCCCAGAGTAATGGTTGCTTGCTGTCAGTACTGCATTCGGCGACTTTTCCTGCAATAATCGGAGCATCCAGTAACCCCGATTTCTCGCGGACAAAAACAATGTCACCAGTTTTGATTTTTAGCTTTTTCGAAAGCAGCGGGATTTTAGCGGAGTTTTTTCCGTCACCATACATGACACCGTTCGCAATGTATGTCATATTACCATTGTTTGATTTGGCTATCTTTACTGCTATTTTTGAGGCGAGGTCGGTGAACAGCCTGACCTTAGCAGTGTAAAGAGAAACATCGGATATGGCTCCGATGATACTGTTGTCACCTATGACAAATTGCCCTTTAACAAGGCCGTCAACTTGGCCACAGTCAATAATAAGCTCGCTCTTCGACCCATCGGGAGCCATTGAAATACCACCCTGAACCAGCTTCGCGCCTTCCAACGGCAGTCTGTTACGCAGTCCCGACAATTCTTCAACCTTTCTGTGTTCCCGGGCACGCTGCTCTATAACGTTAGCGAGGTGGTTCTCCAGCTGATTGTGTGCCGCGAGGAGCTTTTCGTACTCTTTGCGTGTGGCGATATCTGTAAGCGACGGGGCACGAGCTGTAAGTGAAATGCTTCTGCTAATACTTAAAGGCCAGCGAAAAATGTGAGCAAAAGCGAACTGAAATTTATTTGTCAGAGCCTGTGGGGCAAAGAACAATATCAACCCAGCCAATACAAACCAGGTAAATAACATTCGTCCGGAAATTCTGGTTCGCTTCCTTGTCATTATCGTCTTGCGTATTCTCGTACGTTTTCAATTTTCTACGCAATGTGCATCCTGCACGATGAATCATCCCCATCTGTGTTCATTATGGTCCATCGTATCTTTCCACAGCTCCAGATTTTCCAGGTAGACGCTGGTACCGCGAGCTACACAGCTTAGCGGGTCCTCAACTCTTTCGACTCTCAGACCGGTTGCATTTGCCAGTATCGTATCCATTCCCCGCAGCAGTGAAGCACCGCCGCAAATGTGTACGCCGTTATCTATCAAGTCGGCAGCTAATTCCGGCTCGGCTTTTTCCAACGTTGCCGTAACTGTGTCTATAATTGTAGCGATGGGATCACGAAGGGCCTCACGAATTTCCTCGCTTGTTATAACAATTTTTCTCGGCAGACCGGAGATGGTGTCTCTGCCAGCCACTTCCATCGTTAATTCCTCTTCCAGCGGAGCGGCAGAGCCGATCTGTATCTTGACCTTTTCAGCCCTTGCCTCACCGATGAGCAGATTGTATATTTTTTTAAGATGATTAATGACCGCCTCATCCATATCGTCCCCACCGATACGAATCGACTCGGAGGTAGCGATATCAGCCAGGCTCATTATGGCGACCTCCGTGGTTCCTCCCCCAATATCAACAATCATTGAGGCGGTAGGTTCTGTGATCGGCAGTTTTGCTCCGATACCTGCGGCCATTGGCTCGTCAACCAAATAGACCTTGCGGGCGCCGGCACGTTCGGCACTATCTATAACAGCCCGGCGCTCAACGGCAGTTATCCCGCTTGGCACAGCGATTACCACTCGAGGCCTTACAAGACCGCCTCTGCCGTGCACTTTCCGGATAAAATAACTCAGCATCGCCTCGGTAATCTCGAAGTCGCTGATTACGCCGTCTTTCAAAGGCCTTATTGCAGTGATTGAACCCGGTGTCTTGCCAAGCATTTCACGTGCAACCAGACCAACAGCCTCGCCATCGTTTAGAACGGTGTTGGTTCCTCTTCGAACTGCGACTACGGAAGGTTCGTTTAGGACAATACCCTTGTCACGTACACAAACTAAGGTAGTGCAGGTACCAAGATCGATACCCATATCCATACTGAACCAACCCAGGACTGTGTCCAGTAACACTTTCGACTCCTTTCTCTGGTGTCCCCGGACACCCGTGCCTTGCGGGAGGGTTCCCATTCTGCAGAGCTATGCAAAACAGAGCCCGAACCTAATAAAAGGCCTCTGGGGAGAACCTGAATTTGCAATTGACTATTCTATATATAAGAGCGGTATTTTCAATAGCAAATTGGCTACGGTATTCCAAAGATTGTGCCATACTGAGAGTAGCACTTGTATGCTACAAACGCTGTAGTAATAAACAGCACAAAGAACGCTATGGCAAGAATAACCGTATAAAGGTTGTCAGACGCTACCGGCTTTCCACCAAGACCTTGCCCCTCAGGACTCATATATCAACCTCACGAAAAATAGCTTATAGAGGCTAGCAGGCAGGGTATTAGGAACAACCCAACGCTATACACTACAGGCTATAAATTAGTAGATACCTTATCGCCGACTTTCGGCTGTTGCTGCACAAGTTCCAGAATACCAACAGCCTTTTCAGCGTCAACATCTAAAATCAGAATATCACAAATAAACTCATCGCCACGAGTAACGTGGAATTTCATATCTTTCCTAACGCCATCTGCCGAGCCGATAGATATTTCAGCCA
>CAYSLN010000294.1:0-2753 GCA_964431825.1 uncultured Pirellulales bacterium
ATGATGCGTATCATGATTTCATGAAACTTATATATCTCATCCGAACCGTATTTATGCCGGACGGTTAGAAGCCCAGCAACCGCCATCAGTGACAGACCCATCAAAAATCCCGGCAAAAAACCCGCCATAAATATAGCAGCTATCGAGACAATACCACCCGTAGCCAGCGAATAGACAATCATCACATTGCTGGGGGGAATCAATAAACCTGTTGTTGCCGCAGTTATCGTAACCGATGCGTTGAAATCTCTGTGGTAGCCCATCTTATTCATAATCGGAACCATAAACCCGCCGACTCCCGAGACTGCTGCGGTAGCTGAACCGGATATTGCACCGAAGAGCATACACGTCAACACATTCACAAAAGCCAATCCTCCGCGAAACCGGCCGACTAGCACGTTGGCAAAATCAATCAGCCTGCGAGCAATACCCCCATGCCCCATTAATACGCCTGATAACACAAAAAATGGTATCGCTAACAAAGCAAAGCTGTCGATTCCAGTAGCTATCTTGTGTGCCACAGCCACGAATGCCGGCAGGTCTCCCATGAACAGGAACGCCAGAACCGTTGAGATACCCATGCAAAATGCCACTGGTACATTTAATAAAAGCAGTATTACAAAACTTAAAACCAAAACTAATATGGGTAGCTCCACTATAATACCCTTTCACATCTTAAATTCCGTACTATCACAGCCCAACGCTTCCAATTATTAGTCAATACCTTCTTCCACATGAGTAACCTGCCGTTGTGTTACGGGACCACCCTTAAATAACTCTGCTATTCTTTCAACCAGCCCGATTACAGAATAAAGCACTAAAAATAAGCCGCTGATTGGAACCGCAAGATAAACGTATCCAACCCTAAGCTTGAGAGCAGGCAATAACTGTTCCAGATTAAGAGTGCTGACAACAAGGTCAGTTCCACCAAGAACCATAACACATAATGAAAAGACTGATATGCAAAGAAAAACAAAAATCTCTGTATAAAGTCTTATTCTCCCGGGTAGCTTGCCCACAAAGTAGTCAATACCAAGATGTGCACCGCGATTTAGTGCTACCGCAGCTCCAAGAAGAGCAACCCAGATGAGCATGATTACTGCCAACTCTTCCGTTCCTGTGCGAAGAATCCATTTAAGTTTTTCCGGGAGCGGAATTATTTCGAGAACTCCCGGGGCGAATCGCACTAAGATTTGCAACAGAACGTCTACAACAAGCACGCCTACAACCGCTATCACAAGCCACTCAAGTGAGCGGTCCAATATCTTTTTCACGGATTTGAACACGGTTATTGAACCTCCTGAATTTGCTTAATCAATTCACCTATCTCTGTACCCTTGAATTCCTCCCAAACACTTTTAACCGATTCTCTGAAGGGCTCCTTGTCTGGGTAGCTAATATGAACACCGGCTTCCTCGACTATTTTCATATCATTTTCTTCGGCTTCAGCCCATATCTTTCGTTGGTATTCAACAGATTCATCCACAGCCTCCTGAAGTATCTGCTGAAACTCCGGCTTTAAACTGTTCCATACTCGCACGCTGACTATAAGTATATCAGGCAGCCTTGTGTGTTGGTCAAGGGCATAATATTTACACACCTCGTAATGTCGAGACGTGCGGAACGATGGCGGATTGTTCTCCGCAGCGTCAACAACACCTTGGTCCAGTGACGTATACAATTCTCCCCACGAAATGGGAGTCGGCAATCCTCCCATAGCATCGACCATATTAATAGACATCTCGCTTTTCATAACGCGGATTTTCAGGTTCTTCAAATCGGCGGGACTTCTGATTTCCTTTTTGGAATAAAAACTTCTTGCCCCTGCGTCATAAAAACACAAACCACGCAGGCCTTTACCTTGACCCGCCAACAACAACTCCTTGCCTATAGGCCCTTTCAGAACCTTCCAGTAGTGTTCGGAGTCTCTGAAAAGATAAGGAATGCCGAATATTCTCATTCGTGGCACAAATCCTTCCATTACTGCTGTCGACGTCTTAGTCATCGCCAGATAGCCCAGCTGGAGTGCTTCTATGCATTCCTTTTCAGTGCCCAATTGTTCGCTTGGAAAGATTTCAACCTTCATACGGCCGGATGATTTCTCGCTGACTTTCTCAGCCATATATACCATCCCCTTGTGTACCGGGTGGGTTATGTCAAGACTATGGCCTAACTTCAACGTTATTTCTGACTCAGATTCTTCCTTTTCGCAACCACCAGAAATCACCAAAGCCAAGCACATAGACAAGCAAAGTACTCTAACTGTGTTCTTCATTACACATCACCTCTACATTTTTGGGGCGGGATTGCTTTCTCAAAAAGCAATCTGAACCTGCATCTCACAGGATTCGGCTGTAATCAGAACGTCTTAAGAAGTCCCCAGAGCAGTACCACGATAACAGCTGTAAGAGCTGAGCTGACAAGGAAGCCCCAGGTATCTCCTTTTGTCCACTTACATGCATGTCTTCAGCAAAAGTGACACAGAGTTAGTTTTCGATTAGGAGACGTTCTCAGCTCCTGTCGTTGAAATTTTACTGTTATACATCTTCCTTGCAAGTATTGTTTTCTTTTTAATACAGACAGGATTAGTTTTCGCTACATAGAACTGGCTGGTTACAATGTGAAGTGTCCCTAAACCACTAATAAACGGTGTACTGCAACTAAAATTGTCACCACGATTTGCAAGACTGACTTTTATTCGGGGCGACAGGACTTGAACCTGCGACCTCTTGACCCCCAGTCAAGCGCGCTAG
>CAYSLN010000295.1:0-2737 GCA_964431825.1 uncultured Pirellulales bacterium
TCAAAGACATCAGCAATAGCTGAATCTAAGCCGTGAGGGATGGCCATAGCCAGGAATACTCGATTTATCAGGCTTCTTTCAGATGCACCCTGAGAGATGTTGGAAAGACCTACTGTCATGTGCGGAGCGGGGTCGGAGAGGTATTTTATCTGGTCCATCGCGGTTAAGATATTGCCGGGCTGGACCTGGGCGTTGGGTACTTTGACTGGTAAAACTATCGGGTCAATGAAAATTCTTTGTGATTCAAAGCCCTTTTCCATTGCCTTTGATACTATCTCTGCGGCTATGGCTACGCGGGTATCGGTATCCTGAGGTACTCCGTTTTTGTCCATGGTAAGGGCGATGATGCTTGCTTTCGGGCCGGCCTGGTTTGCCATCTCTATGTGTTTGTCAAAAATTTCTTCGTCGCTTTTCTTATTCAGGGGCGTTGAATTCAAGATGACTCCATTGTCGGCATTAATGACCTTCAAACCTGCCGCAATAACGCTGGGCTTTTGCGAATCGAGGCACAGGGGTGTAGAGCAGGTTTCCTGGATGGTCTCAACCAGCCATTGCATTGTTCCTTCCTGATCGGCTGCGGCGGTGCCCACATTTACATCAAGGTATGTAGCTCCGGCTTCGGTTTGCTTTTTGGCCAAATCCTGAATGACCTGTTTGTTTTTTTCTGCGATGGCCTTTTTGACGTCTGTAAACATTCCGTTAATTCGCTCGGCAATTATTATCATGATAAGACCTTTCCTGAATCGTTACCTGTGCCCTTAGCTACGACCAGATTTCGTTGATAAAGTTTTTAACGGTAGCAACGGCCTTTGGGTGTCGCATACGAATTATATCGGCGCCTGACTGCAGCAGACAGATAGCAGTAGCAGTTTCCCACATAGGTCCCCGTTCCTTAGCTGGTCCCCAGCCGGGAGTGTCCACGAGCTTAGCTTCCTTGGCGCGCCAGGCTTCATAACCTACGTTACAGATGACCGGCATGGCCATCATTTTATCACCACCAAGTGCAGCCAGCCGCTGACGTTCCTGAATTGAGTAGGCGTATTCTATTCCGTATCCCAGTGCTCCGGTGGCCTGAAACGTTACTATTCGTTCCAGCGGAAAGCCCATATCCGCGGCCAGGATATTAATCTGTTTGGCAATGTTGATGTCGAGGGGTGCATCGGTAATAAGGAAATGACCGTCAGCCAAGGCAATAGCCGTCAAAGATTTGTAATTATCTTCTGTGACGGTTCCTATCAGGCACTTTTCTCCTTTCGCGGCGCCGCTGACTTTCGGCATGACTTCGTTGTCTTTTTCGTCGTTTCCACAGCCCCAGAGTACAAGAGGAACACCGACTGCTTTTAGCACCTGTTCAGTAACTTTGGCGGCGTGAGCAGCGTCTTTGTCGCCTTTGTCGGGGTGGATGCCGTCAAAATTAATACAAATCAGCTCGGCACCAAGCTCTTCGACGCATTTTTTGGCCCAATCGCCGGGGCTATCCAGCACGTCTTTATAAGGTTCAGCGAGGACATCGGGCCAGTCGCTGGGTTTGCTATCGAGTACATCCAGGGCTATTACGGGTTTTTCACTTTTTTCGTCGACGGAGCCGGCATAGACGGCATTACGTGCACCACCAACGGTTACGGTTGAGGTCCGTGTGCCGCCATCGGCTTTGGTTGCCCCAAGGGTAATACGAGTGACTTGTCCGGTAAAGCTTTCTGCGATTTCAGGAAGTGCCATTTGGAATTCTCCGAGAATTACTTCATGGTTTTTGATTTTTCTAATTTATTTTCCAGTATTTTCTGCACTGCGAGGAAAGCAGGGTTATTGTCTTCGAGGTCGAAGATGGTTTTGCCCTGCATCGAAGTATCGAACATGGCCTTATCGTAGGGAATGCAGCCAAAGGTTTCAACGGTGTTTCCAATTTGTTCTATCTTTTGACTGTCAGTTGTTTTGTTCCATATAAGTCCGATTTGTTTTACTGATATGGGCAGTTCTTTTGCGAGCTCAAAAATCCTCTGGGCGGTAAGGGTTCCAATAGGAGTTGCCTCAGCAACGATGCAAAGCAGGTCGACATTATTAGTTGTTCTACGTGACAGATGCTCCATTCCCGCTTCATTGTCGATAATTACGAATTGATATTGTGAGCTTAGCTTGTCCAGGAACTGTCGCAGCATATTGTTAGCAGCACAGTAGCAGGCGGGTCCTTCCGGCCTACCCATAGCAAGTAAATCGAAACCTAGTGCCTCGGTAATCGTTTGTTGGATACCATATTCAACAGAGCGGAGCCGATCCATGCCTGCCAGCGGTTTGGCGCGGGCGTTTTCACGAATGTCGGCGACGGTTCCGACCGGTTGAACACCGAGGGTCAGGCCCAGGCAAGAATTAGGGTCGGCGTCTACTGCAAGTATGGCTCCTTTGTTGCCACTGTTCAGCAGTGACCTGATAATCATAGCGGCCAGAGTAGTTTTGCCTGAACCACCTTTGCCGCTTACAGCAATAGTTGTTGTCATTTTTTGTGTCTCATATCAAGTTTCATACTTCATACTTAATGCTTCACAGCTGCCACCGATGGAAATAACGACAAGTCCGTATGTGGCAGGAAGCTTGCTTTGATGAATTCATCCATATATCCCGTATGGCTCATCAAATCAAAATATGTCATACTTTTAGCGATTTCTTCGGCTGCTTTGTGTGCTTCCCAGCTCAGGAGAACGGTTTTTGCTCCTGCGATTGAAGTGTTTCCCACAAATCGTAT
>CAYSLN010000296.1:0-2700 GCA_964431825.1 uncultured Pirellulales bacterium
GATACCGATGATACGCCAGCCCGTGTATCGTATGCACTATCCCCGGCCTCGATCCTCCGCCTTTAAGACTATGCGCTGCAAACCTCCCCAATATCCCCGCCTTCGCCGAATGGGTATGAACAATATCAGGCCCAACCTCCCGCAGGCACCGCTTGATTTTCCTGTAACTTATAAAATCCTTTATCGGCTCAATCGCCCGCCTCAGCTCGTCGATGACAATGACCTTATACTTCTGGCCCTTCGTCTGCTCGAACAGCTCACCTTCAGGCCCTATCGCTGGCCCCGTGATAAGCGTAACATCGTGCCCCCGCTCCGCCAACACCCTGCACGTAATCAGGGTATTCTCCTGCGCCCCACCCAAAATCAACCGAGTTATTATATGTACGATTTTCAATATCGGATCCAGATAAGACAAAGTCCCGCCGCCGGAGCAATCGGCCCCGCCGCAGTCCGGTCCCTCGCCTCAAGAATCTTACTAATCCTCCCCGACTCCCACCTTCCCCGGCCGACCTCGACCAATGTACCAACAATATTCCGAACCATATTATACAAAAAGCCGTCACCCTCAACATCGATGTATATCCATCGACCGCTGCCTTCTACTCCCTGTCTCTCAACTTCTGTATTCTGTATTCTGTCTCCTGTATTCTCTCTATAGGCATCACAGCGAAAAATAGTCCGCACGGTTTCTTCTCGTCTGTCCTTGGCGGTCGCGAAGGATTTGAAGTCTTTTGTTCCGACGAGCACTTGTGCCGCCTGGCTCATTGTCGCTACGTCAAGCTTTTTCGGAATGTGCCAGCAACGATTTAACCTGAGGACCGGCCGGTGCCGACCGGTGTAAATCGTATAACGGTAACACTTACTCTTCACACTGCCCAAAAGGTCAAATTTAGGCGACGCTTCTTCGGCGGCTACAACGACAATGTTTGGCGGCAGCCTGTCATTTATTGCCTCTGGAAAGTTCTCGGTAGGTATAGGTGAATCAATCGTGAAAAGCCCCACCTGCCCCAGCGCACTTACACCAGCATCGGTCCTGCTCGCACCGTGAACGAAGGTTCGAACACCGACAAGATTTGACACGGCCTCGACAAGCTCACCTTGGATGGTTCTCTTCCCCGGCTGTATCTGCCAGCCGCTGTATCTGCTGCCGTCATACTGAATGGTGAGTTTTATTTTCCGAACAGCCATCTCGGCTGATTATAGCAGCTTCTCAGCTATCTGAACAGCGTTCAGCGCAGCACCCTTACGCAGCTGGTCGCCCGCCACCCAGATATTAATACCGCGGTTCTCCGCTATCGATTCATCCTGACGAATTCGCCCAACGAAGACATCATCTCTGCCAGTCGCATCTATAGGCATCGGGAACCTGTTGTTCTCCCTGTCATCCAGCACCGACACACCCGGCGCAGTACTCAACAACTCCCTCACCTGCCCCGGCTTAATCGGGTCCCTGAACTCAAGATTAATACTCTCGCAGTGCGCCCTGAACACAGGTATCCGAATACAAGTACACGTAATCGCGATCTCCGGACAGTCAAATATCTTCCGCGTCTCAAGGACCATCTTCATCTCTTCGAGATTATACCCGTTCGGACTCAATGCAGAATTATGATTGAAGCAGTTAAACGCTATCTGATACGGGAACGCCTTGCAGGTCGGCTTCCTCCCGCCCAAAATCTCGCGAGTCTGTTCCTCCAGTTCCACCATCGCCGAACGTCCCGCCCCGCTGGCCGCCTGATAAGTACTCACAACCATCCGCTTCACCGGGTTCGCTTTATGCAATGGCCAGACCGGCACTATACCGATAATCGTCGAGCAGTTCGGGTTCGCGATTATCCCCTTGTTCTCTTTGATTTTCTGCGGATTTATCTCAGGTATCACCAAAGGCACATCCGCATCCATCCTAAACGCCGACGAATTATCTACGACAACCGCGCCCGCTTCCACCGCCGCAGGCCCGAACTCTTTACTCCTCGACGCCCCGGCACTAAACAACGCAATATCTATATTAGCAAAGCTCTTCTTCGTCAGCTCTTCAACGACATACTCTTTGCCCTTGAATTCGATTTTCTTACCGGCAGATCGGCTGCTCGCAAGAACCTTCAGCGAATCGAACTGAAAATCCCGCTCTTCAAGAATCCTCAAAAATTCCTGACCGACCGCCCCGGTCACGCCTGCTATCGCTAGTCTGCAACCCATCTCTTTATACTCCTGTAAAACCTTTCCTTCACCCAAATTTAAGGGCAGCCTAACATAGACTGCCCGCTACACTTAAACAAATTTTCAATCAGGTATTGTACAAGTATTATAATGTCTCTATCCTCTAAAAGCAATACCGAATTATGAATTTTTTATCTGGCTCAAACCCTGATCTGTCCTCTGCCATATCGCTGCCATCGCAGAGGCCGTAATTATGCAGATAAACACGAAAATCGCAGCTGGCATCGCTGCTTTCTCGCCGAAATGCTTCAACGCCAGAACCGTCCCCAAACCCGCATTCTGCATCCCAATCTCAATCGCCAGCGTCCGCCTCCTTCGTAAATCCATCCGAAAGACCGACCCAACCCCATAACCGGCCAACATTCCGTAAACGTTCAATACCACGGCCGCCGCTAAAATCACCCCCGTGACCTTCGAAAGATAATCTTTATTAAGAGCTATCACCAACGAGCAAATAAATATGATAAATGTAACCGATAT
>CAYSLN010000297.1:0-2689 GCA_964431825.1 uncultured Pirellulales bacterium
ACGGTCTGGTCTTTACCGGTTCGCGTATCTCCTACGCAATGGGCGAAGAGCACACGGCTTTCCGGCGCCTGGGTAGGTGGCATCAGCGTCTCGGCACTCCTGTATGGGCCCTTGTTATTCAGGGATGCCTGAGCCTGGCGATCGTCCTCGTGGCCGGCTCTTTTATCAAAACCATCCTTTACACCGCACCGGTGGTTTGGATATTCTTTTTGGCCACGGGTTCGTCCGTCTTTGTACTCCGATATAAAGAGCCCAAAACTTCACGTCCTTACAAAGTTATGGCTTACCCTCTGACAACTATTATTTTCTGTGTCTGTTGCATTTTTATGTTCTACAGTTGTGTGTCGTATGCCTTGGTGCAAAGGCCGGTGGGTCTGCTCATCTCGTTGGGTATTCTCTTCAGTGGAGCGCTGGTGTATTGGTTTACAGAGAACCGTCCATCGGCGCGGTCCAAACGGAAATAGAATATTAAAACCTCAACCTACATCCTGTCGCGATTTCCGGTGGTATAGCATCCTTTTTCTAAGTCCAACTGGTGCTGTAGATTAGGGTCTAATTTGCTTGCCAAACCCCGCTTTTGTTTATAAAATAGCTGACAATATGCTCAAGAGGCTGGTTTATATTATAGCCTGAGGAGCAATTCGGGATAGGATATACGCTTCACAGGAGGTGATGCTGAAATTGGAGCAGTGGCAGAGTGGTTGATCGCGACGGTCTTGAAAACCGTTGTACCGAAAGGTACCGGGGGTTCGAATCCCTCCTGCTCCGTTTTGAGTAATGATAAATAAAGAGACAGTCTTTTCATTCAACAGCTTTTACTATTTAATCTTGGCTTCAATTCTTTCAAGGGAAATTGAATGGGCAACGACTTTTCCATTTACATAGACGAATAAGCCTCGGCCTTGCTTGTATTTCTCGCCGGTTTGGTCCCAAATGATTGTTACTATTCTTCCATGATAATATATCTTATCCAATGCGAACCATTTCCAGGTATTGGTGGGGATGAGTGGATGAACTACCAAACAATCATCACTTCTTGGGCGAAGACCAATTAAGCCGGATATAACTGGGTCGCAAAAAGCAGAATGGTTATAGTATCGGCTTCGCGGATTGTCTCCTTTTAACCAAGTGCCGGTTTGCTCATCATGATATTCGCCTATGTACCGCACCGGCTCATCTTTTTCACCCACTGCCGCTAAAAGTGTAGCTCCCAAAAGGCCAACAAAAAGAACTGAGCTTAAAAGTTGATGTTTAATTTTTATCATGAATATATTTTGCTTTTGTTTCTCTTTAACCTCCGATTCTATTCTATGTTATTTGAGCCTCTCTATTGTTCGTATAACGGCTACTCGAACTTCTTCAGGAGTAAGCAAATCGATTTGCCCGCTTAATCGCAGGACACTGCACTTGCCATCGTGCACAGGCTCAGGTTCGTATACAAGTATGTTGTCTGGTGGCATATCTAAGTTTTGGCCAGGGATGTACACATACTCCACCGGCGGATCGGAGGCAGGACAGCG
Source organism: uncultured Pirellulales bacterium (assembly GCA_964431825.1). Taxonomy (GTDB): domain Bacteria; phylum Planctomycetota; class Phycisphaerae; order Sedimentisphaerales; family Anaerobacaceae; genus CAYSLN01. The sequence continues at coordinate 1,521 of CAYSLN010000297.1, forward strand.
AAATATCTTAGAACCCCCGCACCATTGGACAAGTTCGTCCTGTGATGAGGGAAATTGTTCATTTGTTATCGCATAACTTTGAATGCACTGCCATATAGAGCGCAGATTAGCGTGGCAGTTTATCACTAAGGCCTTATGTTGGGTTGTAATCATTGCATCGGTATATTGTTCGCCAGCCTGGCCGAGGGTCTTGAAAATCCACCAGAGGCCGAGGATGATAAGCCCAAGAAAAATGACGATGGTGATGGTATTGATTATTGTACCGCCGTGTGCGGCTGTTCGGCTAACCGGGCCGGATGAGTTACGATGCGGCTTATGGTCTGAATTTCTCTTTGAAGGTATCATAATTTTCTTTCCTCTGTATCTAACCTGCTGATATATTCTTTGCACGGAGCTATTTCTTGCTTTCTTCTTCTGGTTTCATTACCTCGCCGGTCATAGGGACAAACCGTACCGGCATAATCTTGCTTTCGCTGATATTACCCTTGTTGTCTTTGGTTATCAGGACCAGATGCTGAAAACCTAAGCGGCCTTCCACGGGCAGAATCATTCTTCCGCCCGGCTTTAACTGCTCGAGCAGCGGGGGAGGGATTCGCCCGGCTGCAGCCGTGCCGATGATTGCGTCAAACGGCGCTTTTTCGGGCCAGCCGAAGTAGCCGTCTCCGGCCCTGACGAATACGTTCGGGTAGCCAAGTTCATTTAGTACTTTTTTTGCACTTTTTGCAAGCTCTTCGACAATCTCGATTGTGTAAACCTCTCTGGCAATCTCGCCGCAGACCGCCGCCTGATAGCCAGAGCCGGTTCCGATTTCCAAAACCTTAGAGTTTGGGTCGAGCTTTAGGGCCTCGGTCATGAAGGCCACAATATATGGCTGGCTGATGGTCTGACGATTTCCGATGGGCAGGGGATGGTCGGCGTAGGCGTAGCGCTGCCCGCCGGCGGGGATAAAGGCATGGCGCGGCACGATTCGCATCGCCTTTAGTACGTTGGGGTCGTTGACATCCCGCGACTGGATTTGCCGGGCTACCATTCTTGTGCGTTCTTCGATGCGCTCTGCAAATGCGGGGTGTTTATGCTTTGGCTGGGCTGTTTTTGTATCATTTGTGTCAGGTGCCTGCTGATTCGATTTGCCATTTTCATTGGCATCGGAGACAGCATTGGCAGGTCTT
>CAYSLN010000298.1:0-2675 GCA_964431825.1 uncultured Pirellulales bacterium
TACCATCAGAGCCTCCGAAATGTGGCAACTTGTCAACTGGAATGTCTTTAAGTCTGGAATAGCTTGCATCTTTGGGAGACAAGACGGGCTCTTTTGTCGGCCAGTTGATTTTAAGGTCAGGATCATTCCAGATGATGCCATTTTCAGTCGCAGGGTTATAGAAATCTGTGCACTTGTATGTGAAAATTGCCGTTTCACTTAAAACATAATATCCATGAGCAAAACCCTGCGGAATATACATTTGCCTGTGGTTCGCATCGGAAAGTACCTCACTGACCCACTGGCCAAAAGTTGGAGAACCTGTGCGAATATCGACAGCAACATCCACAACCTCACCTGATAGAACCTGGACCAGCTTGCCTTGTGATTGAGGGTATTGAAAATGCAATCCTCGCAAAATCCCTTTTTGGGAGAATGAGACATTGTCCTGCACAAAAGGGCCTTGGATACCGGTTTTCTCGTAACGCTTGCTGTTCCAGGTTTCTAAAAAGAATCCTCTCTCATCGGAAAACACGTCCGGCTCCAGTATAAGTACTCCTGCCAGCTTTGTTTCTTTAGTGTTCATTATATGTTGACATCCCGACTAACCACGTCAAATGCTTCCAATACCGGCTTTTCTTCGGAACCTTGGCACGTTACGAAGTTTGTTCAATCCACAGAGGCGGTTCTTTTGCAACCAATTCATTGGCTTTATTGAGCGATTCGAACGTCCCGGCATCCGTCCACCAGCCTTCGAGAACATCATAGCTCAACTGACCTTTTTCAATATAAGCCTTGTTGACATGAGTAATTTCAAGCTCGCCGCGAGCGGATGGCTTTAGTGCCCGTATTATGTCAAAAACGCAGGCGTCGTAAAAGTATATGCCTGTTACGGCGTAATCCGACTTCGGTTTTTTGGGCTTTTCTTCAATGCGTATGACTTTACCATCAGATAGTTCTGCGACGCCGAAACGCTGAGGGCTGGACACTTGCTTTAAGAGTATCTTGGCGCCGTTTTTCTGAGCGATGAACTTATCGGCATAAGCACTAAGACTGCTTTTGAATATGTTGTCACCGAGAATAACAACTAGGGGTTGGCCGTGCGCGAAACCCTCAGCTAATGCCAAAGCCTGTGCAATTCCACCCGCCTCGTCCTGAACCTTGTATGTAAATCTACAGCCGAAGTCTTTTCCAGAGCCTAACAGACTAACTACATCGCCCATATGCTCAATACCAGTCACGATCAGGATTTCTTCAATGCCGATTGAAGTTAGCTTTTCGATGGGGTAATAGATCATTGGCTTTTGCCCGATAGGAAGCAAATGTTTATTTGTAACCTTGGTCAGCGGCATGAGCCGTGACCCTGTGCCACCTGCGAGTATAACACCTCTTAAATCCATGTTTACCTCCTTACATGCTTATCACAACCCGAAGATTCTAAATCACACAACTATTGATGTCAACTGTAACTTGCAGGATACAGGCGAATAGGTTTTCCGAGTACCATTTTGGCTTTGGAATAGCAATGACTGGCACCAAAATGGCATTTTTCGTCTGTTTTCTGTTGCCAAAACGATTGGCGATTTGTGCTAAAAGCTGTTTGAGCCTGTTGGTGTTTATAGTCCCGGCTTTAGCCTTTTTCCTCTAACCAGCTGTTGATAGCTGTCGCAGCTTCCCTCCCACTGTTGATTGCCTGCGCCACCAGTGAGGCGCCGTCAATCGTATCACCGGCAGCAAAAACCCACGGTTCACTGGTTTGATAGTGTTCTACCTTCACGTTACCTTGCTCATCGAGTTGCAGACCCAAATCTGTTATTAAGCCCTCCTGCATAACGTGCAAAAATCCCATTGCTAAAATCACAAGGTCGACCTCAAGGACAAAGTCGGTACCCGGCAACTCTTTTACCTTCCAGCCATTCGGCTTTTGTATCCATTCTACCTGGCACCCATGCAACTGGCCAACTCGGGTTTCACTGCCGGAGAATTTTTTGGTCATCACACCCCATCGCCGTTCACAGCCTTCTTCGTGAGAGGAAGATGTTCGCATAATTCGTGGCCACATGGGCCATGGAGTATCGGGCGGCCGGGTCTCCGGGGGCTCGGGCAGGATTTCCAACTGATATATCTTCTTAGCTCCCTGGCGACGAGCAGTCCCTACACAATCGCTGCCTGTATCGCCTCCACCTATCACAACCACAACCTTGTTCTTGGCGGTAACTGCTCTTGATTCATCCATTTGCTCGCCCGAACAGAGCTTGTTTTGTGTGGAGAGGTATTCCATCGCCAATAAAATATTTTCATATCCCCTGCCGGTTACAGTAAGGTCTTTTGGTTGACCGGCTCCCATTGTCAGGCAGGCACAATAGAATAGCTTGTGTAGGTAACGCGTGGAAATGTCTTCTCCGACATTCACACCGGTCTGAAATTCCACACCTTCAGCTATTAGCTGTTCCAGCCTTCGGTCGATAATCTTTTTTCCGAGTTTGAAGTCTGGAATTCCGTAGCGCAGAATGCCACCGGCTTTTTGCGCTTTTTCGAAAACAACTACGCTATGACCTGCTCTTGCCACCTGTTGTGCAACTGTCAAACCAGCAGGGCCGGAACCTATAACCGCAACCCGCTTTCCCGTCTTGTGGGCGGTCGGCAAAGGTTTAATCCACCCTTCGGAAAAACCACGCTCGACAAGCTGGTACTCG
>CAYSLN010000299.1:0-2672 GCA_964431825.1 uncultured Pirellulales bacterium
GGAAAATTCGCCGATGACAAAGAAGAAAAAACAAAACCGGCCGAGAGTGAACAAGGAACTTAGGATGTCAAACGAAAACCCGGCAAACAATACGAGCGACGAGCGACGGGCGACGGGCGACGGCTCAATTGCCTGGTGGCACTGGCACAGGCGACTGTATGACTGGGTCATCCACTTCGCCGATACCAAACACGGCTCAACAGCCCTGTTCATCCTGAGTTTTGCCGAGTCCAGCTTTTTCCCCGTCCCGCCGGATGTCCTGCTCGCCCCCCTTGCTCTTGGTGCGCCGAAAAAATGGCTTCGCTTCGCCCTCGCCTGCTCGATAGCATCTGTCCTCGGCGGAATCTTAGGCTACTGCATCGGAATGTTTCTCTGGTCAATAATAGGTCCGTGGGCCTACGCCCATCTCGGCGCCATCGGCCTTACTGAGGCAAACTTCGCAAAGTTTCACAGCTGGTACGACAAATGGGACTTCTGGATTGTCTTCACCTGCGGCTTCACACCGCTGCCCTACAAGGTCTGCACGATATCAGCAGGCGTAGCGAAGATTAACTTCCTTGGCTTTCTCGTTGCCTCTACAGTCAGCCGTTCCGCGAGGTTCTTCATCGTCGCAGGCCTGATGCGTTGGAAGGGCGAGAAAATCAGACCCTTCGTCGAGAAATATTTCAACTGGCTTTCTCTTGCCTTTGTAGCATTGTTGATTGGTGGATTCTTCGTGATAAAATGGTTGCATTAGTGTTATCAAAAGGATGCCATTATGGATGATGCGCAAAAACAAACACTACTAACCATCGCCAGCGACACCGTTGAGGCGGTTATCAAACAAAAACCGATTGAGAAACCCAAATCGGACAACCCCGAGCTAAACGCCCACTGTGGCTGTTTCGTAACCCTGAAAAACAAAGACCGATTGCGGGGCTGCATCGGCCAATTTACCTCCGAAGGCCCACTGGTCGAACTGGTCGTCGAAATGGCAAAGGCATCCGCTACCGGCGACCCCCGCTTCTTCGCCGATCCCATAACTCCCGCCGAATTAGAAAAGCTGGATATCGAGATTTCAGTTCTCTCGCCACTACAGCGTACCGACAATCCGCTGAGTCTGCGTCTCGGCATCGACGGCATCTACATAAGGAAAGGATGCACATCAGGTTGTTTTCTGCCTCAGGTCGCCACCGAAACCGGCTGGAGCAAAGAGGAGTTTCTTTCATACTGCTGCGCACACAAGGCAGGTCTGCCCGCCGACGCCTGGAAAGACCCGCAGACGCAGGTATTTCTGTTCACTGCCGAAGTATTCGGCGCCATGTTCAAAGATTTATAGACCACCGCGGCTGTACTCAGCCTTTTATTCGGCCCTCAATAACATCTCCCGCCGCTGCGTCACATCTGCTATATCTCGCATGGCTAATAGTTTAGAAGAAAAAAACACCCCATCCGGACGAAATATAATGAATATGCGGATATTTGCAGCCGATTGTAAAGATAATGGGCCTTTGGACTCTTCAATAATGTATTTGGTTCTGGCCCTCCCTTGACAAAAAGACGGATTTCCACTCTAATTCTTGCTTGGAGGAGGAATTGTGGCCGGAAAGATTGCCTTGGTTTCGACATTGCTGGTTCTTTGCCTGGCTGGGTGTTTAGAGTCCTATAAAACAGAGACTGAGAGCACCATCAATCCTCATCAACTCAGTGTCCTATCTGCTACAATACAACGCTTGCAGGCCGAGAACCTGCCGGCTTTGGAATGCATCCAAATCTGGCAAAACAACTATGGTCCCGGCCTAAAACTCACCACCCCTCACTATGAAATCTTTACGACATTTTTAGAACCTCTGACGCTTCGCCATATCCCGGGATTTGTCGAGTCCGCCTATTATGGCTATAATAGTCAGCTGCCGACACCTATTGAAACGACAACTAAGTTTACTGTTTATCTTTTCGCAGACCGCCAACAGTGGGAAAATTTTACGAAAACCTTTGCTGGCCGCCGTGCCCCGCTGTTCTGCAAAATAAAAGCCGGCGCCTATTATCTAAATGGTGCTTGCGTGGTATATGACATCGGCAGAAAACGAACCCTCTCTGCTTTGGGGCACGAAGGATGGCACCAGTTTAACAGCAGGCTTTTCGAGTTCCGCCTGCCGAGCTGGCTCGACGAAGGCATCGCAATGCTATTCGAGGCCAGCAGATGTGAAAATGGCATGTATTATTTTGAGCCTGCCGAAAATACGTATCGATTGGATGCACTAAAGGAAACGCTGGCAAAGAAGAAAGTTATCCCACTAAAAGAATTAACAGCTATAAATCCGGGCCAGGTGCTTGCAACCAACCAGGCCGAGGCGGTATCGGCCTTTTACTGCCAGTCCTACGCCCTGGTTAGATTCCTGCGGGAAGCCGACCAGGGCAAATATCTGGACAATTATCGTAGGTTGCTCTTGGACGGGTTCAAAGGAGATTGGCCGCTCAGTAGGGCGGGCAAAAGAATAGCGGCCGATAGAAACCTCCCACGAACTATCCGCTGGAATCAGATTGCCGGACAGACATTATTCGAGCAGTATATCGGCGGTGATTTTTACCAGCTCGAAAAAGAGTACCTTGCTTTCTGCAGGCAAATAACTTCTCACTTACACTCAGACCGGCAGAAATGAAAAGGCTAAGGTCAGCCAGTGGCCTTTTTT
>CAYSLN010000300.1:0-2672 GCA_964431825.1 uncultured Pirellulales bacterium
ATATCTCGCCGTGGTGTAGTAACTTTCATCAGCCAACAGAGCAAACTCCGCACCACAATCCTGAGAAAAATAGTTTTTCCCATCATAGCCCAAGGGGATCCCATGTCTTAGAATTGTTTTACTTATTAGCGCTGTCTGGGCTTCATCCTGCCACAGATATTGATTTCCCAAATTAGCCAAGAAAAGAAAAAGAGAAGCGCACAACAAGAATAAAAGAAAAATGTATTCTGCCCATCGGCTCTTCGTTACTTTCCTCATAACCTAGCGTCCGCAATTGAATAAAAATCAAAACGATGATTATAACAGCTTAATTGCCCTCAGACACCATAATATTTACATTGCCTCAAAATCGTTTTGCATTGAACAGAAAACGCGCGTATTATACCGGAGATGGTTAAAACGAAAAAACTGCAAGTGCAGACAAAGGGCAATTGCGATATTGTCAATATTACCGAGCAGGTCGGCGAAATCATTGCTCGGTCGGATATACCATCGGGAATCGTTACAGTTTTCAATATCGGCTCGACTGCGGGGATTACTACAACTGAATATGAGCCGGGACTGGCCAATCACGACATTGAGGCAGCGTTTGAGAAAATAGCGCCACAGGCCAGCCGATATGAGCACGAAGAAACGTGGCATGATGACAACGGTCACGCTCACGTAAGAGCATCACTACTGGGCCCATCATTAAGTGTACCTATCGTCGATGGCCAACTAACGCTCGGCACATGGCAGCAAATCATACTGGTGGATTTCGACACCAGGCCAAGAACAAGAACAGTGGTTATCCAAATTGTTTGCTAATGTTCTATAAAAAACAAACTTGAAAAACGTCAATCAAGCTTACACTGCTACTCTATATGAGAAAAACTTCAAATTACACAACAATCGGGAGTTTTCAAATGACAACACATATCTCCTGTGTGTTACTGGCCTTAATATTTCATTGCCAGGTTTTTGCTCAGGTAATGGACCCTGAAATGAGAGCCTCTGAAGAGAAAGCTCTGTATGTTCGGCCGTTTGATTTAAAAAGCGTTCAGTTACTTGATGGTCCATTCAAACACGCCCAGGATCTAAGCGGTAAGTCTCTGCTGCGATATGAACCCGACCGATTTTTGTCAAAATTCCGCACCACTGCCAGCCTTGAAGCGAAAGCCGAGCCTTATTCCGGATGGGAAGCTCAGGGTATTGCCGGCCATTCGCTTGGCCACTATCTCAGCGCCTGCTCACTTATGTATGCTTCGACCGCTGACAAACGCTTCAAAGAAAGAGTCGATTACATTATTGATGAGCTTGAAGAGATTCAAAATGCAAACGGCAACGGCTATGCGATGTGTGTTCCACGCGGAAAAGATCTGTTCAACGAAATCGCAGAGGGGAACATTACAACTCAGAGGTTTAATCTTAATGGCTGCTGGGTTCCGATTTACACTCTACATAAGGAAATGTCAGGACTGCGGGACGCATACCATTTGTGCTCAAGTAAAAAAGCTCTTGAGGTCGAGCAAAGACTCACCGACTGGTTTTACACAATTATAGACGACCTGACCGACGAGCAGATGCAGAAAGTTATGTACTGCGAACACGGTGGGATCGCCGAGTCATTAGCTGACCTTGCTGCCGATACCGGTGATAATAAGTACATGGATATGGCTAGGAAATTTCATCATAAGGAAATGATGGACCCGATAATCGAAGGCAAAGACATTTTGCCGGGCTACCACGGCAATACACAGGTGCCTAAATTTATCGCTCTGGCAAGAATTTATGAGCTGACCGGTGACAAACCGAGTAAAATAGGTACAGAATTTTTTTGGGATAGAGTTGTAGATCATCGTTCCTACATCACGGGTGGTCATGGCTTTAATGAATACTTTAGTGAGCCGGACAAGCTTAATGACAGACTCGGTACAAATACGACCGAGACCTGTAATGTCTATAATATGTTAAAGCTTACAAGCCATTTATTCTCATGGGAACCACGTGCAAGTGTCGCAGATTTCTACGAAAGAGCCTTATACAATCATATGCTTTCCTCCCAGCATCCCCGGGATGGGAGAGTTATTTACAACCTTACACTCCAGATGGGTGGCTTTAAGCACTATCAGGACCCACATTCGTTTACCTGCTGTGTGGGGTCCGGCATGGAAAATCATTCAAAGTATGGTGAACATATTTACTACCATAACGAAAACGAACTATACGTAAGTCTATTTATTGCATCAGAGCTCAACTGGAAAGAAAAGGGCTTAAAAATCACACAAAACACTAAATATCCCGAGGATGACAAAACAAAGTTAACGTTCAGCTGCAAAAGCCCTGTTGAGCTGTCTGTCTACATTCGCTATCCGTACTGGGCACAGAAAGGCGTAGAAATAAGCATAAACAGCAAAGTCCAGCAGGTAACTTCCACACCCTCGAGTTTCATTAAATTATCCAGAACGTGGAAAAATGGTGATGTAATCGATATCAGCTTCCCAATGTCACTTCGTCTCGAAGCAATGCCCGACAATGACAAGCGCGTTGCCATTATGTATGGGCCGCTTGCTTTGGTCGGTGAATTAGGCCCGGTCAACGACCCGAATGCTAATGAACTGATGTATGTTCCCGTGCTGTTGACATCTAATAAGTCGGTCGAGCAATGGGTCAAGCCGATTTCAGGCAAGCCG
>CAYSLN010000301.1:0-2649 GCA_964431825.1 uncultured Pirellulales bacterium
CGTCACCCCAAGCCCCGGCAGAAGTGATAGTTGAAACCATCCGCGATGCTGATCGGAGCCTTCGAGATACAAATCCACCGGCACAGGCCAGCCGGCCTCACGTACACAGACGCTGTACCAGCTACAGCCCGACTCGAACCAGACGTCGAAAATATTCTCTTCCTTCTGCAGCTCATCGAGGACAAATCCCTCCGGCAGTTCAAAATCCTCTCCGAGAATCTCACGTGGCGACGCAGTAAACCAAGTATTCGAGCCATTCTTGGCAATATGCTCAGCCACAGCCAACACCGATTCCTTCGTCAACAAAGCCCGCCCTTCGGAATTGAGAAACGCGGGTATAGGCAGTCCCCAGCTTCTTTGTCTGCTGATGCACCAGTCCGGCCGGGATTCCAGCATCCCCTCAATGCGTTTCTGTCCCCAGGCCGGAATCCATTTTACATTTTGAACGCTCTCAAGTGCCAATTCACGCAGACTCTTACCCACACCGGGCAGCTCTCTATCCACACTGATAAACCATTGCTCCGTTGCTCTGAAGATAACCGGCCCTTTGCTCCGCCAGCAATGCGGATAGCTATGCGAAATCTCACCCTGCGCAAATAGAAATCCGTTCTCCTTTAGATACTTGTTCACGGCCTTGTCTACCTCAAGAACATTCCTGCCTTGCAGCCATTCCGGCACCGTATCATCATATCGCCCATCGTCAAGCACCGGCGAATAAACCGCTAAGTCATATTTTTGTCCCGAGATATAGTCCTCAAGCCCGTGCCCAGGCGCGATATGGACAAGCCCCGTCCCATCTTCGGTCGTAACATACTCGGCAAGAATTACCTTATAGGCATCTTTGTCCGTAGGATTATTCTCTACAAACGGATGCGAATAGCGCAACCCTTCGAGTTCGCTGCCTTTGACAGATTTTTCGCTGGTGCTGTATTGTCCCTCCTGCAAACCGCCGGCTGCAACCACTGCTTCAATACGGTCAACAGCTACCAACGATATATACTTTTCGCCGTTCTTTTCATAAGTGAGTGCCTTATAGTCGAGATACGGGTGCATCGCAATCGCAAGATTAGCCGCCAACGTCCAAGGTGTGGTCGTCCATATCATAAAGCAGACCTTGGAACTCTCAGCTTCGTCTTGTTTGACCAGGCCAAGCTCGATTAGCTTTGCGATGCTCTCTTTAGCGACCGCAAAGTTCACAAAGATACTCGGTGACGAAACATCCTTATATTCCAGCTCCGCCTCAGCCAATGCCGTCTCACACCCAATCGACCAGTGTATTGGTTTTAATTGTTTATAAACTAAGCCCTTACCAACCAATTCGGCGAACACTTCCAGAATGCCTGCCTCATATGCCGGCTTGAATGTAAGATACGGATTTTCGAAATCACCGAATATTCCCAATTCCTGAAACTGTTTGCTCTGCAGCTTGACGTATTTTTTCGCATACTTGAAACAGTCTTTGCGAATATCGAGCTTGGATTTTGCGTGCAACCCTTCGCCAAGCTCTGTTACCACCTTTGATTCTATCGGCAAACCATGACAGTCCCAGCCCGGCACATAGGGAGCATCAAAGCCGGTCATAGTCTTATACTTAACTACAAAATCCTTAAGGACCTTATTTATGACGTGCCCCATATGAATATCGCCGTTGGCGTAGGGCGGCCCATCGTGAAGTATATATAAAGGTGCACCGTTTCTGGCTTTTCTGATTTCGGCGTAAATATCCTCCTTCGCCCATCTTTTACGCAATTGCGGCTCACGCTGAACCAGATTGGCCTTCATCGAAAAACCCGTCTTCGGCAGATTCAAAGTATCACGATAACCTTTTTCTTTTGTGTCCGACATCTAATCAACCCTCAAAATCGCTCTCAAAACGAATTCAGTATCATAAATCTACCAGCTAAATGTGTCAAGTACGACAAGTTATGTTATTTGCGGGCAAACACGTTAATCCTCCTGAAGCTCTCAAAGCATCTGCCGTCATCCTGAATCGTCCGCCTAACCATCTGTTCAACCACGGCATCGCGGAAACGCGCCCTGTCTTTGGCGGCAACACAGCTTGAGAAGGGAACAATGCTCGGTTGATCGATCCACTTAACCATTTCCTCAACACTTGTAAAATATCGGTCGGCATTTTCACACCAGACTTTTTTCTCTTGGAAAGGAACTTGATCTAACTGAGCACTGTATTGCTCGGCCGTGGGTATATACCAAGGCCAATCAAATCCCTTAAAGTAAGCGGCATATTCTCTTTCTGACATCGCTTTCCGCACGACACTTATCAAATTTGGGCAGTTGCCGTCAGCCGCGAACTGGAAGCGCGCCCTACCCCGGTCCTTCAAGCTCCTAAAGACGTTTGTCAGCAGATTGCCGTGATCTTTGATCCAATGAAGCGTAGCATTGGAAAAAACAACCTCAAATTCAGATTTAAAATCAATGTCATTTATATCCATCAAAGCGAATTTCAAATTTTCGGCCTCGTGGTCTTTTCGAGCGACTTCTATCATGCCCTCTGATCCGTCGATACCAATAACAAGGCCATCGGGAACTAGCTCGGCTAGCCTGGCGGTCAAAGCACCGTCGCCACAGCCCAAGTCTAAAATCTTCTCGTCGCCTCTAAGATTCAATTCTGAAATCATCTTCTCCCCC
>CAYSLN010000302.1:0-2611 GCA_964431825.1 uncultured Pirellulales bacterium
TTCTCGAACGCCGCCATATCATTACCGTCACCTCCGACTACCTGAACGTACCAGCCGTACGCCTCGTAACGCTTGGCCCTGTCTTCGGTAAATGCGAGCTTCGTATCGCCGTCAATACTGATATGATTATCGTCGTAGATAACAATAAGGTTATCCAGACCTAAATGCCCCGCCAAAGAGCTGGCTTCCGAAGATACTCCTTCCTCCAGATCACCGTCGCCGGCTAAGCAATAGATTTTGTAATCGATAATGGGAAATCCATCTCGATTAAAATAGTTGGCCAGATATTTCTCGGCTATTGCCATCCCGACTGAATTGGAAATCCCCTGTCCCAGGGGCCCTGTTGTGACCTCGATACCGCACCCCGGCTCATATTCTGGATGCCCCGGCGTCTTGCTTCCCCACTGTCGGAAGTTTTTCAGTTCATCGAGGCTTATATCATAGCCCGTCAGATACAGCAGTGAATACAGCAGCATACTACCGTGGCCCGCCGAAAGAACAAAGCGGTCCCTCGTTTCCCACTTCGGATTAGCCGGATTGTACTTCATATGCCTCGTCCAGAGCACATAAGCCGCCGGCGCCATTCCCATCGGCATACCGGGATGACCCGAATTTGCCTTCTGCACGCCTTCCATAGACAAAAATCGAATCGTTTGAACACAAAGTTCATCAAGCTCGGACAAGTCTTGTTTTTTTGTAGATACACTCATTACACATTCCTCATAATAAAAGCCTTATAGTATGCTATTGACGGAAATACGAAGCTTGAAGGTTAACAAATAACGTCTATTTTCGCAAGTATTTTATGACTTCAGAAATGTAGAAGCAAATTACTAAAAGGCTAAGAAAGCAGCCTGGACTTGATGACCCCCGGTTTATTTTTCATTTGTTAAGGTTTTTGGCGATATATTTCCGGAGCCGACATTTGCACAAGGCCCTCCCGATGAAAGATAATCTGAATTCACAGTTCTTTTGATTTTTTTCTAAACATTGAATTAATTTACCTTTTGCTGTGGTCCTTACCCTGCAGAGCTTCTCGAATCCTGACCTGTAACATTCAAAATCTTTTGAACACTGCATTCCATGCATTATTGTTTCTATTTCCGCTTGCATCTGTGTCTCTGCCTGCGCTTCCGTTTGTGCCTCTGCCTGAATCTCCGGTTGGTCGTTTTGTTGTTGTTTTGTTGGTGTGGCCGTTTCGTGGATCCGCTGGTGGCGGGTTTTCTGGGGAATCCACACACCATCGAATATCGCTGAGAGGTCTTTTTGCATCCCTCTTCTATATTCTTTCATCGATTGTCCTCTCAGATTAAGACTTTCCGTTAAATATCTCCGCAGCCAACGCCATGTAGTCGACGGCTCCTTTGCTCTCGGGTGCGTAAGTCAGAACCGATTCACCCGCACTTGGGGCCTCCGCCAGTCTTACGGTTCTGTGAATTACCGTATCAAAAACTAAGTCACCGAAGATTTCACGCATTTGCTGCTGGATTTGTCTGCTAAAGATGGTCCTGTTATCGACAAAAGTCAGCAACAGACCCAGGATCTCTACCGCGCACGGGTGGAAACGATTTCTGATAATTTGAACAGTCCCCAGCAGCCGTTTTAATCCCTCCAGCGCGTAGTAATGTGCTTGAACAGGCACGATGACATCGGTACTGGCCACAAGTGCGTTGAGTGTCAAAATGCCGAGTGAAGGGGGGCAATCAATAACACACAGGTCGTATGTATCGCCCATAGTTCTGAATTCACTAGCTAGGACTAATTCTTTTCCAAGTACATCAGCCAGTTCCAGTTCGGCACGTCCGAGCAGCAGATTGCATGGTATCAGATCAAGCAATTCGATGTTAGTGCTTATTATTACTCCGGAAATTGAAATGTGAGTATTGGTAAGGGCATCGTAGATGGTTCTGTCCATGCTGTCGGGCTCATAACCTAATCCCAGAGTCGCATGCCCCTGTGGGTCGAAATCTATCAGCAAAACACGTTTGCCCAAACCGGCAAAAGCCGCTGCAATATTTATGGCGGTCGTTGTTTTACCGCATCCGCCTTTCTGGTTTACTACTGCTATCGTTCTCATTTCGACGCCGTAAACTCACACAGGTCACGAACCGTAGTTTCTAACCGCTTTGCTTTGTTGCTTTTTGTGCTTTGCTGTCGTTCCTTTGCCCAGCCGATAGGAAAGTGCTCTCACTCAGTTCCTTTTTTCTTACCATCAGAACGGTGACCTGTCTTTCTATTTTCATTTCCCTCCTTGGCATAAGTTCCTTCACAGTCAGGACCCCGGAAGGGACCGGTTTTGGTAGGAGAAAGCTTGATATGAAAAAAAGGCTTTCTCACCACTCCTCCTTGGCGTTACGCAAGTATCAAGTATATTAGCTAATAGCGGAAATGTCAATTGTGATAATCACGGGATTTCGGTTTTTTTTCAGTTTTCGATAGCTCTATTTGCCCATTCCCGTGCGTAAATGCCCCTCACTCTGCTTGTACTCACACAGGCACGCGTAGATTCCTGATTAAGCAACACCATCCTTCACATATCCCCGTCCACCACTCACGAGTTGCGCCTTAAGTGTTGCTGGGCCCAGATAGAAAGAGCCGAACCTCCCAGCAG
>CAYSLN010000303.1:0-2610 GCA_964431825.1 uncultured Pirellulales bacterium
TTATTCAAAATCCTTTAAGCTTTTCAACAGAGCATATTGACTATTGACTATTGGCTGTTGGCCGGGCCGAAAAAATTCCGGATATTCGATACCCCCCTTGAGATTGATTATTGACTATTTTTTATTGACTGCGAACTATGAACCGTCCATTAGTTCGGTAAATATTATACCCAAAAACGGCTTAATTTTCAAGTGAAATTTCAGGAAAAGAGGCGGGTAAACCTTTGTCTTCTGTTTACGGATCCAATGGTATCTCTTTCATTATTCTCTCTTACCTCCGCTCTTGTTGCGGACGTAGCTGCTTGCCCATTACGACTCAAGAAGGTGCAGGGGGACACGTTTAATTCGCCCAGTTCTACTATTCGTCATGCAAGATTGGTGTCTTTCCTTTATATTGCTGCTTGAATCGCATCACACCTGCACTCTGTGGGTCGTTACCATGAGGAGCAGACAACAGGGCTATGACCAAGGCATTTAAAAGATCTCTCATTACCTGTTCGTGCTGATCTGATTTATTTTGTAAGGATTTAGCCAGATTTAAATTTGATTTTGACACAAATGCGATCACTACAGTTGCTAAGGCTACAATCACACTTGATATGACGACAACAATATTTGACATCATTATTCTCCATAATAAGAAATTTTGCTTCAGCCCAGCCGACATCGGTAAATTTGCGTTTGGGGGGCGTTCACTCAGCAGATAGATTGAGTTCAGCCTCAAAGAGAGAATCACGCACCTCGGAGATGGATCTACACAGTAGTAGGCGGTCACGTAGCACATCCAAAGGGTGTTTTGGCTCTAGGGCCGAAGGATCTTTGAACATTTGCATCATCTTTCGAACATAAGCTTCGTAGCCACCGGCCATAGTGGGATTGTACTCCCAAATTGTTTGGATGGGCCACAAACCGAAAAAGCAAAGCTTCTTCAGTTGAACACTCGGTTTCGGAGCGCTTACTATAGAGATAAGCACTCTCTCGCCACTATCAAGCTTGATCTGGCAATAGCACAGATACTTGCTGTTCGCATACGTAACTACCTTACTCATATACCCTCTCCTTGGGCCATCTTACTTATTTCTCCTTTTCATTGAGGTTTTTTCGTATCTCGCATAGTTTTATCCAAACAGATGCGTCAAGACAGGTTTGCTGTTTCCTTAAGTTTTTTACCGCAGGCAATGTTACTGCTAAAGGGCGGGAAAAACAATCAGATTCTCAGATTAAGGGAGGGCGGATAAGGGCGGACACGCAGGTCGGCCCCAACCGCCCGCCCAAACGCATGCTCCAAATTGAGCAGGGCAAGCAGGACAGGCTTCGCGGTAATGGCAGAAGGTGATTGGCATTTTTGCTACAAGCTCTTAGTAGAAAAATAAGCTTTTATCATGATTTTTTCGAGATGCGGTTGATAAAATGGAAATTTTAAGATTTTGTGCGCTTATTTTAAGGTAGTAAAGCAGACTATATAACGGAAGCCGAGCCGGCTGTTTAGGATTCGGAGGTTAGTCCTGCACGTGCAAGATAAAGTGGAAATGAAATTAGTTGAAGATGCTATCGGCGGCGACATCGACAGCTTTGGCAAATTGTGCCAGCGGCATTACGCTGCCATGACTGCGATCGGGTACTCCGTTCTGGACGACCATCAGCTTGCCGAGGACGCCGCTCAGGAAAGCTTCGCTCGAGCGCTTGTCAGGCTCAGAAGTTTGAAAAATAAGGCGAAGTTTGCTCCGTGGTTGGCTGCAATTTGCAGAAATGTCGCCAAAGATATGGTTGCGAGCAAAGCGAGGCACATTAATGCTAAAGATATTTCACAAGTGCCTGAAAGCAGCGAACGAGACGATAATAGCCAAATGATTCGCGGAGCTATAGAACAACTGCCTGCTAATGTCAGAGAATTGATAGTTCTGCGATACTATAACAATTTGTCTTATGAAGAGATTGGCTCGGTATTAGGAATCTCAAAGGCAACAATTAACGGCAGGTTAACAAGAGCAAGGCGAAAAATGGCACAGTACTTGAGGCGTATCGGTTTTCCGGAGAACCAATTATGAAAACTCATAGAAACAATAAAAAATTTGATGAACTTATCCGCCGGGCCATCGGCCGAGAAGGACCGAAGTTCGATTTCGATAAATGGAAACAGACACACACAAAAGAGATCGAAATTTACGAATCACAGGAAAGATACAAAAAAACAACTTCGGCTATATTTGAGCCGAATATATGGAGGTTAATTTTGTCAAGAAAAGTTGGTTACTTAGCTGCGGCATGTCTTATCATTTCTTCCTGGGCGGCCTGCTTTGTTCTATCCAGAAAAGTCACCGACCTGAGAAATGAACTGGAGCTGGCCCGGCGTGATATCGCTCTTGCTCCTACTGAAGATTCAGCTACCATCAACTTGTATCTAAGAGAGCACCAGGACGTTGTTGCTCGAAATGCTTCCCT
Organism: uncultured Pirellulales bacterium; assembly: GCA_964431825.1. GTDB lineage: Bacteria > Planctomycetota > Phycisphaerae > Sedimentisphaerales > Anaerobacaceae > CAYSLN01. Next base: position 2,443 of record CAYSLN010000303.1, read on the forward strand.
GAATCCGGCTATACCGCAACCGGTACAGATGCGTGTGAGCCAACATGATATTATGTATTATGAATTGCTTGATGATGGGCCCGAATATATGCGACCCGGCATAATTGTCAGAGGGCCTTCATCTCAACGCCAAACCAGATTGGCCGAAGCTCCCGCAATTTCCAATGG
>CAYSLN010000304.1:0-2592 GCA_964431825.1 uncultured Pirellulales bacterium
ATTAAAAACCCCGACCTTTGCGAGACAGCTATTCATTTAGCGAATATAGAGCAAACTTATGAAATATCTGCTATCTCACTAAACCAAGATATTAGAAGAAAAGAACACTCTTAACTTACATAAGTGATTATATCAGCCAGAATCATTTTTGCAAGCATTTTTTCAGAAATTTCTCAAATTTCCCCAAACCACCTATTTCCGCTGGGCTTTCAGCTAAATCACGCTCAATTAGCTGTTTTCCGCTTTTTTAGGGTTGATATAGGCCTTTGAGCGGCTCGCAGACGGTAACAGTAGAAGAAGCCTCAAAAAAGGGCCTGTGGTGGCAAGAGAGGCGGCCTTAAGGTTTCGAGAAACGCTATTCAACCGATTTTACTGATTACCAATCGCTTATCCAGCGCCTACAGGCGCTACACAATAAATGTAAACAAGTGGTTCTGTGTTAGTATTTTTAACATTGTGAACGGTATTCGGTGGTATATAAGCAACTTTACCTTCGCCGACTTGGAAGCTATTTTGGGCTTCAATTGACAGTAGGCCCTTGCCGGAAAGGAAAACAAGCATTTCCTCGCGATTTTTAGTGCTGTGTTGGCCGCAAGCTTGGCCGGGATCCAAATGCACTTTGCCTGAGCGCATTCCACAGGTCTGCGGCTGGCCATCTAAGAGCTTCTGATCTTTATTGTCTCTGTCCAGATTTACAACGAGAACTTTTTCTGGCGGTACCATACAACCTCCCTGAAATCAGCGATTTTGAAACCAGAGGAGCGTATTCAAGGAATTTAGCCAAGTTCTGTCAATTGTTTTCTTGACTTGATAGTACAAATTCGTTCTCTTTATGCGAATACTTCAACGGTTGGTTATCAGTTTTCTAAGGAGTTGGGTATGACAGCGCAGCTCAGCGCTCTTGTTATTACTGCTGCTTCCATAGGTTTTTTCCACACTATCTTGGGGCCGGATCATTATTTGCCCTTTGTTATGATGTCCTGGGCACGAAAATGGTCGACTGCGAAGACCATCCTGATAACCCTGCTGTGCGGCCTGGGTCATATAGGCAGTTCGGTTGTGCTTGGCCTTATAGGTGTTTCTTTAGGGCTGGCGGTGAGAAAGTTAGAGTTTGTGGAATCCTTTCGAGGCAACCTGGCGGCATGGCTTTTTATTGCATTCGGGCTGGTATATTTGATATGGGGCCTGAGGCGGGCGTATCGAAAACAACCCCACGCACACAGTCATGACCATGCAAGTGAGGCTATGCACAGCCACGCGCATAGCCATTTTGAAGGGCACACACACGTTCACAATGGAAAGGCTGCTGTTAGTGTTGCGCCGTGGACGCTGTTTATTATCTTTGTTTTTGGGCCCTGTGAGCCTTTAATTCCTATTTTGATGTACCCGGCTGCACAGAATAGTATCTTTGGTTTAGTGATGGTAACGGGTGTTTTCGGCGGGGTTACGATTGCCACAATGCTCGTTACGGTGCTGTTATCGAGGGCGGGGGTGAGTTTTTTGCCGTTGGCGGGGGTGGAGAGGTTTTCACATGCTATAGCGGGGGCGACGATATGCCTGTGCGGGCTGGCTATTGTGTTCTTAGGGTTGTGAGCGCAAGTGGTTTAGTTAGCACAGGTTAGGCACGTCTTTAGTGGGGGATTTTGATATGGTTTTGGCACCATTTTGACTAAAGATTTTTTGTATTTTCGATGGTTTTGGTGGCGGGAAAGTGGTGGATTTTGTGTGTAAAAGCGCTCAATAAGGTGGTAATAGTGCAGCTGATTTTTGGAAAAATTTGTAAAAAATCTTATAAAAGACTTGACTTTGTTGTGTAATTTGTTAAAATACGCACGATGTTTGATAAGTAAATAACATGCCCTTTTAATAAGACCCGGATGGGCGGTGGAGTTGCTCTGAAAGGCGAAATGGAGCTGGCAAGTTCCACAGGTGCCAGGTATCGGGGGTCGGTTGGCAGTAGGGACAGACAGTACGTAGATGGCAATATGGGCAAGAAAACAAGGGCTGGTCTGGGCGGACAGAGGCACCAGGAGGCTGCTGGGGGGCTGGATGGAGCTATATAGGTGTTGTCCCCCCGGGCGGATTGGGGTGTTGGGAGAGGCATTTGAGTGGGCTGGAAGGTGGAGAGAGACACGAGAAAAAGGAGTGGGGCTGAAAGGATGGGCATGCGAGTGTGATGTGGAGGGGAGAGAGGACCTGAGAATTAAGGAGATGGGTATCCCGGGTTTTGGGATTTGTAAGGAAGTGGGTGTCTTAGGTTTTGGGATTGGAGGATGATGGGGTGGTGAGCGGAGTTTTAGATTGTCGGAAGTGAAGCCCTTAGTTTTGGGAAGCGGAGCCCCTTTGAAGTAAAGTTCAGCAGCGGTGAGTCGAGCATTTCCGGGGGGAATCACAGATGAGAAAAGTAGATTCGAACTTCTCGCAAAAGATGCGCAAGAGCAGGAACGATTATCGCAGCGGGATAGAACTACTGCGCAACAGGGTGAGTTTGCTTGCGGGCAGGGACAAGCTGCTGATGACGATGTATTTGGAGAACGGCAACAGCTTTCGACAGATAGCACGATTAGCGGGTGTTAACGATACGATTATTGC
>CAYSLN010000305.1:0-2585 GCA_964431825.1 uncultured Pirellulales bacterium
ACAATCTGGTTTAGGCGCTCGTACAGTCTATCCGCCTGGACCATCGAGAGAACCTGCATAAGTATCATTACAGACAAAAAAAAGAAGACAAAAAACATAACCAGTCCTGAACGGCCATTCATAATATAACTCCAGGCAAAATCCTCACCCTTATGCTACCATTACCACTTATTTATATCGCTGTTGTTCTTTCGGCACGTACCACTGCAAGTACTTAAGCCCCAGCTTATGGATATTAACATTTTTGAATCGCCGGTCAACCAGACGAAAAGTAGGCCTGGTAAACAAAAACGTGTAAGGCTGCTGCTCATGAAAAATCTCGTGCAGACGATGAAAAATCTCAGTCCTGTCTTTCTCATCGAGCGTTGCTCTTACGCGCTGCATTAACAGGTCGGCTTCGGTATTGCGAAATCCCACATAATTACAGGCACGATTGCCAATCTGCGAAGAATGAAATATCTGATAGGGGTCCTCAAGAATGTCCCCGCCCCAGCCCATTACCATCGACTGGAACTTTCTGTCAGACAGCTTAGGCAGCAGAACCGACCATTCATAAGGTTCCGGCACTACTTCGATTCCCACCTTCGCAGCATCATCCTTAAATAATTTAGCCAATCGCTCATATAAATCGTTGTCTGTTGAATAAGTGAAAGTAAATCACAGCCATCCCATAGGAAATCAACTATGAGAGTTCTTCTAAAATAGCGGCTTCTGAGTTACACTATAATCGCAAAAAAATAGGAGTAACTCATGAAGCCAGCTAAACATAACTATACCATTCTCAACCAAATATGCCAGCATATTCCAGCTCATCTTGTTCCAAAACTTGCCCGATCTTTCGGGATAGACAAAAAAGCACGATCTTTTTCGCCTTGGTCGCATGTTGTTGCTATGTTGCATGTCCAAATTGCACACAGCCTATCGCTCAATGATGTGGCAGACACATTGCGTAATCATTCGGGAGTTTTGACAACTATTCGCGGTGCAACACCGCCCAGCAGAAACGGCCTGTCGCATGCAAACCATGTTCGAGACCCCAATATGGCACAAGCACTCTTCTGGGATGTGCTGTCCCATATCGAAAGCAAACACCCCAACTTCGGGCGTAACCATAAGTATTCCGGTTTGCCAAGACGGTTCAAGCGAACAATCTATGCGATTGACTCAACCACTATTCAGCTTGTTGCAAACTGTATTGACTGGGCCAAACATCGCAGACGTAAAGCTGCGGCAAAGTGTCATATGCAACTTAATCTTCAAACGTTTCTTCCTCAATTCGCTATCATCAAAGAGGCTTCTACCCACGATTCAACTGAAGCCTATCGGCTCTGCCTGAATCTCAAAAGTGGCGAAATAGCGGTGTTTGACAAGGCGTATGTGGATTTTACACATCTGGCTGACCTTGACAGACGAGGCGTTTTCTGGGTTACTCGTGCTAAAGACAATATGCAATATCGTATTGTTAAGCAGCATACAAAACCAAAAGGTGATGTCCTTAGCGATGTCTTAATCGAACTTGAAACGCCGAAAAGCCACAAGGCGTACCCACAGAGATTGCGTTTAGTCACAGCTTATGTGGAGATCAACGGCGTAAAAAAAATAATGACATTTATCACAAACAATATGACATGGGTACCGAGCAGCATTTGCGATCTGTATAAATGTCGCTGGGGTGTAGAAGTGTTTTTCAAGCAGATAAAACAGACTTTGCAGTTGGGCGACTTCCTTGGGCATAGCCGAAATGCAATCATGTGGCAGGTATGGATGGCAATGCTGGCTTATGTTTTGATACGGTTTATAGGTTATCTCGGGCAATGGAAAGGCACATTCCGCCGACTGTTTACATTGCTACGTGGCGTATTATTCAGCCGATTGGATGCCTTTAGCGTTATGCTACTCTGTGGGACAGCACGCGGCTCACCTCGTATGATTGGCAGCCCTCAGCAGGCTTATTTGCCGGGTTTTGAACTGTAGCAAGAATATACGGAGGCAAGTTATGGTTTACAATTTGGCAGTATTAGCTTCAATGCCTGCCGAATTGATAACAGCCAATAAAAATTGCAAACTGGGGTTATAGAAACGCTTGACGAAAAGGTGTTTTTTGCTACAATAAATCAGGTTGCAACGCTGAGTTTATGGACTTATGGGATAACTGTGTAAAAAAATCAGTTGCCTTCGGAAAGGCATAATATATAATTGTAACCCGAATGGAGTTGAATTTGTTATAAAATCAGGTTTTTCTAAGGAGACTGAACGATGATGACAAAGAAGATTTTCAGTTGGTTAGCGATTGCTGTGGTTTGTTCACTGCTTTTGACGGCGGGATGCGGACCTGCTGCTGAGACTGCCGCTAAGCCTGCCGTTGAACCTATTGTTGAACCTGCCGTTGAACTTGCTGCCGCTGAAAAAGCCGTCGAAACTAAACCCGAGTGTGAGAAGCAAATACCCCCTGCCAGGCTGGCACTGAAGTTCACCCCCGGAGATTCAACAGCTTACAAGGTAACAACACAAGCAGAAGACAGCGTTAAATTTGAGGGACCTTTGTCAAACAGTCCCGACTTCAAGGACGCCCGCAACTTCAGAAA
>CAYSLN010000306.1:0-2576 GCA_964431825.1 uncultured Pirellulales bacterium
ACGAGCAAGTCAGATGTTATTTTTCGCCAATTGCTTCGATTTGTTCGCTTAGAAAAGAAAAGCATTCCTCGCCCCGATGGGATAGCATACGGCGCCCTGAAGAGATTATTTCATATCTCATTGGATAAACATCCCACGGGACAGGCGTGGGGAAAACCCCCAAGATGTTACTTGGGGGCTAAATGATAAGGAAGCGCTGGCAAGGCCAGCGATTTTGATTTGTGAAGAGCTGCCGGAGGCCGCAACGAGGAAACGTACAGTAAGTATGTCGTAGACATACGAGTAAAACAGTATCCGAGCAGTAGGCAGCTCAAGCAGGGGCAAGGTGCAAGATTTTTAACTCTCTCGCACTAAGTTTCCCAAGTTAGCTCACCAAAAGCGTTCTGGCGAGGCACTCGCAATTGGCGATTAAGTCTTTTGCCAATTGCTTCGATTTGTTCGTTTAGAAAGGAAAAGCATTCCTCGCGTATGCAACCCCACGTGAAACGTGGGGCTAAATACAAACGCCCGAACGACAGGCGTTGAAGGGTAAGGCATTCCTCGCGTCTGCACCCCCGGCCAGAGACCGGGGCTAAATACGCCGCTGGCAAAGCCCGCGGTTTTGGTTTACGAAGTAACTAGCAAAACCCTCGTGGACAGGGTGTTGGGGTTTGGGTAGAATTAAAGAAGTTTTGAGTTTTTAGTTAGAAAAGAAATGTCAGGGAAAAAAGACAGGAGGCCAATATGGATCGCAGGACATTTTTGAAGGGCGTGCCGGCTTTGGCGGTGCTGGCCTCGGCACAGTCGGGTTTTTGTGAGGAGGAGACAGCCACCAGTTCCATGCAGTTACAGCCGGGTACTTATACGGGCAATGCAATCAAACTTAGTCCGCCTGATTTGAACAAGGGGGTTTCTTTAATGGCGGCGCTGAAGAAGAGAAAAACGCAACGTGATATCACAGACAAAAAGCTCACGATGCAACAATTGTCGGAGCTGCTATGGGCGGCAGACGGTATAAACAGGCCGGACGGCAAGCGGACTTCACCGGCGGCAATAGCTAAGTATGCGGTTGATATTTACGTGGTACTGCCGGAAGGGGTGTATTTGTATGATGTAGCGAAGCACGAGCTTATGCCGGTTGCAAAAGGAGATTTTCGAAAACTGGCCGGGACGCAGGATTTCGTATTTATAGCACCGGTGAATCTGGTTTATGTTCTTAACCTGAAGAACTGGCAGAATTTGGACAGGCCTGTACCCGAGCAAAAACGAGATAACTGGATACGTTTTGAGGTGGGGTTTCTGGTCCAGAACGTCTATCTGTATTGTGCATCGGAAGGATTATGTGCGACGGCCAGGGGATTGATCGACGAAGAGAAATTTAGTGAAGTGATTAAAGTAAGTCCTAAACAGGTAGTTTTGGCCCAGACTATAGGGTATCCGAAATAAATCCGTCGCTTGTGGCCCGTTTCCCGTCGCTTCCGTCTTCGTTATTACTACGCCGGGACAAGCGGGGGGTAAATATAATTGAATCTTTGATAAAGCGAGAAGATTCGGTTATATTAGATAGAGAGAAGTCGGGGGCAATTAAAAGGGATTTTGAAGGAGGTAAGAAAGATGAGAGTCACGTCGAGAATAATTGCGGTTTTGCTATTTCTGTGTTTTATCAGCGGCTGTTACCAGGACGAATTAGAGCTTACATTGAATCCAGACGGCAGCGGTACTATAAAACAAAAACTGGTTTTCTCTGAAAGAGCGATGGTAGTTGCATCGGATACGGCCGGGGAAGGTGAAAGGATGCCACCTGCTACAAAGGAGAAGGTGGTTGATAAGATTGGCGAAGCTTTTTATGTGGCTTTAATCAAGCAAACAGATATGCCTGATGGTGGAAGGATTATCGAGTACGAAGGGACATTCAAGAGTCCGGAGCAATTATTTTTCTCTGATTTTTGCAGGGAGATAATGAAACTGAGGATTGCGTCAGCCGGTGATAACAAGGTTGCGATTTATTGTGATATGGGGTCTTATGGTGGCGGGGGATCGGGCCCAGATCTTATACAACTCTATGGTTTGCTAAAAGGCTTGTATATCAAGCGGTCGGTACGTCTGCCCGGATTAGTCGAAAATACCAATGGGGAGTTGGACCGGGGAGTGAACACAGTTAGCTGGGCGATAGACCTTCGCAACAGGGGAGGCCTTGCCAAGACCAGAGGGTTCATCGAGGGGCCCGATGAGGGTAAGGGTTCTGCGATTTTTAGTGCCGCGGTGCTTGGGTTTGATTTGCCGCTGAAGGCTTCGGAACTGGAGGCAGAGGCGTCTGTGAAGGAACAGCCTTCGAAGGGCGAGGCCGGGTTTGCTGTAAAGGTAGCGGCGGTTTCTGTGCAGAGGACCATGGAGGTCAGCGGGGTAGAAGTGCCTCGGAAGTCTTTTACAGAGATTGAGTTCGAGCTTAGCTGGGACGAGGAGGTCCATCCGGTGCGGCACGAGAGACCTGTGTTGCTGAGCTTGTCGGATGATTTGGGGAACGATATGGTTGCTAACGAGAAGACATCGAGCTTCGCAAGTAAAATCTACGGACATCAAATGAAGAAACGGTTCGA
>CAYSLN010000307.1:0-2574 GCA_964431825.1 uncultured Pirellulales bacterium
GTTCTGATGAGCGATTGCGCTAAGCCATACAAAGTCCGCACCTTCAGGTAAGTCGCCTTTATAAAAATCTCCTTCTACGAGTCTGACGCGTTCACTAACCTCCGCATCAGCAATCCGCTGTCGGGCTAACGGTATCACCTCCTGCAAATCGAATATCGTTGCCTTAGCTTCCACGACAGCTCTAAGAAATGCAATGGTCCACGTCCCGGAAGCCCCTCCAATATCGAGTAGATGGCTAAACGTCAGTGGTTTTAGCTTAGCGATAATCTTATCCACTACTGGAGTAGTGAAATTGTTCATAGCGCCTATAAATGCAGCCACGTCACCAGCTTCGCCGCGTATACTGAGCACGCGTTCGGCAGGTTTGCCTGTCTGTATCACTTGTCCAAGTTGGGCCCACCGGCGAAGGCAATTACCCAGATGCCGAATCCCTAACAACACGTTGTGCTCTCCTGTCTCGGTCAGTATCTCAGATATTTCCGTGGGAACACTGTAATTGTTTTCCTCCTTAATCAGAAATCCCAGTGCAGTCAGCGCATCTAATAGAATAGTTGTCGCCCGCGTGTCACTACCAAGTTTGTTTGCTAAAGATTGAGCCGTAGTTGGTCCTTCATGTAATGCGCTAAAGATATCCAGCTCCGCTGCGGCAGTCAAAACACAAGCTGGCTGAAATCCCCTGACCAAATTTAGAACTTCCTCTGCTGTCCATCGCTTCGTCATCTGTCTTTCCTTCATTACCCAGCCGTTACTCTCAGGCCGAGCTGTCTTTCTGCCGGCGGAGCCGCTCAAGCTCTCTGTGAATCGGCCAATGACCAAAGGCAAGAACAAAAGGCATGATTATGCACGCTATGGGAACCAGCATAAGCAGGCCAAGTGCCCAGCTGTAACCTGCTTTGCTGAATATCTTGCAATAGACAATGGCTTTAATGACAATTACCGCCGCCAACGCAATCAAAAGAAATATTGCGACTATTATTACAATTGCAGGACCAATAGCGGCGAACAATTCCTCAGGGTTTTGGCAGACACATCTCATTTTATTCCCCTTTCCAAAATTTGGCTGGTTCAAATTCTCTGATATCGGGTTCCCGTTACCGTTTTCCGGCGCACCTCAGAATTAAACTTTATTATAGTATATTTGGTCTTGTCCTTTCCTACAAGCTGTTATTAATTGAATGAGTAAGCTGGCTCCCGCATGGAATAAAAAAACCCTCCGGCTTTCACCGGAGGGTTCAACACTAAGTGGGTTGGTGATTTTAAACGGTTAATTATTTCGTAAGTGTCTACAACCGATATTTATTTAACTTCGCTGCAGGGTGGAGCATCGGCAGAACACGTTTTTGTCCCTTTTGTTTTTGTGCAGGCCGTCTTCGGGCATTTGGATGGGCATTCCTTTGCATCGTTCATTTTCGGGCAGGTCCCTGCCTCCTTCTTCTTTTCACAACACGCCTTTGTACAGTCCTTCGGGCATCCCTTTACCTCGCAACAAGCTGGCTTGGCACCCTCCGTCGAACAGGCTTTGATCCATGTGCATCCTGTAGCTTCGGTGTCTTCGGCACCTGTTAGTAAAGTGTTTCCCATCAGCAAGGCTATTCCGATGACAGCTAACACTAAAAAGGCCTTAAATACATTTGTAGTCATTTCGATTCCCCTAAGATACTAAAAGCCCACATTTCATCTTTACACTCGTAACAAACTACCGAGTACGACCATTTGTACCAGGTTATACCGTTTTCGTAGCAGTGATGTTCGCTAAAGTATGTGTAAAAATATGCATATTCTGAGCTTTTCGGGCTTTTAGTAGTTATTGCCGCAACGCAGCTTGGCCCGGGCAAATTGGCCTAAGTGCTTGTTGTGTATGTTGTTGGAATCCTAACGGACGCGAATCTCGAACGCACAGCGTTTTGCCCCTTTCAGCACGGATTCCTTGACCTCCACGTCCACCTCTTTCCCTAAGATATTCTCATACATATGCTTTTGCCAGCCCACGGAGCAATGACAGAAGTAAGCTGGCGTGAATTTGCTGTTAACTAATCCACATACGCAGTCGCGCTCAGGTGTTGTCACTGTAATTATGCCGTTGGCTTTGTCATACTCGAAGGTCTCTCCTTGAAGGCGCCCCATGTGTTCGAAAAAGCCTTCCGGATTACCTTTATACTCTTTGTCCCACCCTAATGAGCTGGCACAGTTTCTGCCAAGTTGCTCGATAATGGCAAGTCGTTCCTTTTCATCTAAGTGAGGCTCAAGCAGCTCCCAGAGCTTGGCGAACTGTCTCTTGGTATGGTCCTGCCACCACTGGAGTTTCCAGAGTTTGCTCTGCAGTTCCTGGACTTCCTTGCTTTCGCTGGCGTTGTTCTGGGCACCACTGCACTCCTCGGTTAGCAAAACTGAAGCAGCACACGAGCACGCCCCGAAACAGCACACTTGGCTTAGCAATTCACGTCTGTTCATTTGTTATCTCCTGATAGCTGACATATTAATGCATCTATATCTAATCGCCCGTATCGGTGCTCATGAGGTTTTTGAGGACCCTATGGGTGCCCGCTTTACAAGCACACTCCATCTTGCCACCCG
>CAYSLN010000308.1:0-2574 GCA_964431825.1 uncultured Pirellulales bacterium
TCTGATTCGGTGGTTCGGGGTTTACAGAGGCCTTAGCGTTAGCGCCGGGTATTTTATCGGTTAGCCCCGACTTGTGTTTCGTCATTAGCCGCATGTCGTCCTATAACATCATCCTTTTACGATTAAGAAATTGAAGTTTAGGTGTTTTAAAAAAAATATTTGTGTTAAGAAGAGCTAAAATATTGTCGACAAATCTCGTATGTGGGGTTGTCAAACATTCGTAAAAGTGGGGTAAGAAATGCAGATGGGTAAAAATAAAACAGATGCCCATAGGGAAAAACATGGTCGCTTTAACTTACAGACAAAACTGGGATTCAGTTTTTCGTTCCTGACTATTGTTACCTCGGCACTGCTTACTTTTGTACTGTGTCAGACTGTTCGATACAGTTTGCGGCAGGATATTCGTCAGCGTCTCTTTGATATTGTAAATATTTCAGCTTTGCAGATAGATGGCGATGCACACGCAACCTTAGTGAATCCATCTCAGGAAAGCAATGCTGTTTATACGCATATCAAGCATATCCTGCAAAATATCCGTCAGAATGGAACCGGTATCCGCTATGTCTATACATGGCGTCGAAACGCTGATGGACAAATTATTTTTGTCGTGGATGCCGAGACTGATCCCGAGGAAATATCTCATCTGGGTGATGTTTACAGCAGTGCCGAACCGGCCCTGTTAGCGAAACTTGCTGCATTCGACCGAACTATGGTGGACGAAGAATTCACTACCGATAAATGGGGTACATGGCTCTCAGGTTACGCGCCATTCTACAGGTCTGATGGACAGATGGAGGGCATATTAGGTATAGATATCGCTGCTGCAAATGTGCTGTTGCGCGAACGGCGTTTTTTTGGGGTTGCACTTGGAATCTTCACCGCTACCATCCCCTTGGCATTGACATTAGGATGGCTGCTGGGCCGAAAATTAGCCTCTCCGATTGCAAAACTAAGAGTTGGCAGTGAACGTATTGCCCAAGGCGATTTAAATTATAGGGTTCTCATTCAAAGTAATGATGAAGTTGGCGACCTGGCTGATTCTTTTAACAAAATGACCGAAAGTCTGCAAAAGACAATCACGGCTCGCGACCAGGAAATCGCAAATCGAAAGAAAGCTGAAAATTCCCTGGAACTTATGAACGAAGACCTGCACTCCACTGTCTGGCAGCTCAGTCAGGCAAACCGTGAACTTAAGGAGTTTGCCTACATAGCCGCCCATGATTTGAAGTCGCCGGTCAGGGCCATAGGGAGTTTGGCGGGTATGATATCAAACGACTGCCGGGATATACTGAGTAAGCAATGCAAAGAAAAACTTGATATGCTTATTCAAAGAACGGAACGAATGAACGAATTTATCAATGGAATCTTAAAGTATGCCACACTCGGACATGTTACCGTACAAAAAGAAAATGTAAATGTAAACGATGTGGTTAACTGGGTGATTAATCAGGCAGGGGCACACAAGGAAACTGTCGAAATAACCGTAGAAACTGAACTGCCGGTTGTAATGAGTCACAGAGCACATATAACGCAAATCTTTCAAAATCTGCTTGATAATGCTGTTAGGTATATGGACAAATCGAACGGCAAAATCAGGATAGGCTGTGTTGAAAGAGACACTTTTTGGGAGTTCAGTGTCGCGGATAACGGACCGGGAATTGAGGAAAAGTATTTTAATAAAATCTTTCAAATTTTCCAAATACTAAGCAGACGCGATGAAATTGAAACCACTGGAATCGGGCTTTCTCTTGTGAGAAAAATTGTCGAGCTGTATAGCGGAAAAGTATGGGTAGAATCTAAAATAGGCCAAGGCAGTACATTCTTCTTCACATTACCTAAGCAGGAAACGGAGATTAAAAATGAGAAACTATATGCCGATATTGTTAGTTGAAGATGACGATGTAGATGTCCTGATTACCCGACGGGCTTTTAGCGAGCTTAAAGTTACAAACGAACTGGTGCATAAAGTAGATGGCCGGGACGCGTTGGAGTATTTAAGGGACAAGAGCAGCTCTATGCCGTGCGTTATTCTCCTGGATCTGAACATGCCAAGGATGAATGGCTTTGAGTTTTTGAAAATTGTCAAAGCTGACGATGTATTGAAAAAAATTCCTGTTGTGGTTTTAACCACTTCAACTGACGGCCAGGATGTTATTGATAGCTTCAACTTGGGTATTGCCGGCTACGTTGTCAAACCTGTTAACTATATGGAATTTGTAGATGCGATAAGAACGCTGCATACATATTGGACGCTAAGCAGATTGCCAAGTGAAAATTTCGAAACTTCAATCGGCTATTCATCTGCTAAATCGTAGCTTGTTGTTTTACTGCTTTTTTACCGAGATTGACAAAATGAGAAAGTTTACAGTTATAGCGATGGCGTGTTATCTATCGGCAGTATGCCTGCCTGTATTTGCCGAGGGAGACGATCTTTCATTCGATTTCACCGCGGACTTTTACAGCAAGTATGTCTGGCGGGGACAATTGCTTAATGATGACTTGGTCTTTCAGCCAAGTATCAGCGACTATTATAAGGAATTTACCGCCAATATCTGGGGTAATGTGGACACGACC
>CAYSLN010000309.1:0-2569 GCA_964431825.1 uncultured Pirellulales bacterium
ATCTTGACCAGGCAACATATTTGCACGGATGTCAAGACAATCTACAACAAAAACCAACAGGCGATAATATGACGCTAAAACAGCTCTGCGATATGTATTTGAAGTATCAGTATTCAAAGCTTCAGGCGAATGACCTTACTGCAAGACACCACAACGACCAAATCGACAGTCTGAATAAATTAATGGCTTTTATAGGTCAGAATCGAAAAATCAAGAGCATCTCAACTCTGGATTTACAGAATTACAAAAGAAAGCTCCAGAAAAGTTATAGCTCGGTCTGCAGATTGAATCTGCATATAAGTATCATGAAGGCCATGTTTCACTGGGCCAGGAAGAATGAGATTCTCAAAAATATTCCAAACATTGATGCAATTTCAAGAGGAAAAGTTCCTCATCAAGAAAGATTTACATTCAGCACAGAGCAGGTAAATAAACTATTATCCTACGCTGATGTACAGATGAGAGCCATGATATGGCTTGGGTTAAATTGTGGTTTCGGATGTACAGATTGTGCGGAGCTTAAGTGGACTGATCTGGATCTTGCCAATGCCAGAGTTAAACTACCAAGGAGAAAGACAGGAATTTCAAGGGATTTGCCATTATGGCCGGAAACTGTTGAGTCACTTGAAAAGGTTCCCAGGATAGGTAGGCTTGTTTTTTATACTTCCAGAGGTAACCCATGGCATCAATATTTGTCCTCGCCGACTAACTTGTCCAAAAGCGCAATATACTCAGCTTCAGGTTGCAGCCCCACCAGCCGCTTTATCTCTTTGCCGTTTTTAATAATCAGGACTGTAGGGATTGCCCTGACTCCGTATCGTTGTGCTACCGCAGGCACCCGATCGACATTTACTTTGCACACCGTGACGCGGCCAGCGTACCTCTCAGCCAGTGACAAAATGGTCGGAGCCAGAATCTTGCAGGGAGGACAGCGGTTGGAGAATAAATCCACCAGACAAATTCCGCGTTTGTCAAGCACATGGGTTGTAAAGTCCGCCTGGCTGTCGATTTGGACAATGTTCAGACTTTCCACTCTCTGTGTCAGCTTTGGCGAAATCAGCGACATTAGTAAGGCTCCCATTACCGCGCCAAAAATTGCCCCACGGTATGGATTCGCTGTCAGTGGACAAGTGCCGGAGGAGCACTTGCCGAAATAGCCCAAACCAGCGCCGATTGCCCCTCCAATCAAAACCCCCAAAAATAACATCTTTCCAGTCATAACTTAATTTTCTCCTTATAGCCTTCACAGAGACGAACCGTATAAGTTCTACTCAACTGCCCCACTAAGCTTATTTAGTATTAGAATACCTGAATACGCCTAATGGTGTAAATCCTTCCGGCAGAATTTCTTGTCCAAGCCGATTTGCCACAATGGTTGCAAGGGCTATTTTTCTATGGTACAAGTAACTTATGGCAAATACTACACAACGTAAAGAACAAAATGTTATTCTGGACTCGATAAGTGAAGGCGTCTTCACTGTTGACTTAGATTGGCGAATCACCTCTTTTAATCGGGCAGCAGAGGAAATTACCGGTATCCAGCGAGAAAAGGCTATTGGCCAGCAGTGCAGGGATGTTTTGCGAGCAGACGTTTGTGAAACCGACTGTACGCTTCGACAGACAATGGAGACCGGCAAGCCCATAATGAATAAAGCCGTACACATTATCAATACCCACGGCGAGAGAAGAGCAATTACCATATCGACAGCTTTGTTGAAAGATGAAGCGAGCAAGGTAATTGGCGGAGTTGAAACGTTTCGTGATATGAGCATGATAGAGCAGCTTCGTAAGGAAATCCAGGGCCGATACTCATGTGAGGATATAATTAGCCAAAGCCATAAAATGCAAAATCTCTTTGCTATTCTACCAAATATTGCTGAAAGTAATACCACAGTTTTAATCGAGGGTGAAAGCGGCACGGGCAAGGAGCTCTTCGCTCGGGCCATTCACAACATAAGCTTTCGTAAAGATAAACCTTTTGTTGCAGTAAATTGCGGCGCCTTGCCAGATACACTGCTGGAGTCTGAACTGTTTGGATATAAAGCGGGTGCATTTACAGATGCCAAAAAGGATAAACCAGGCAGGTTCGCTCTGTCTGAAGGAGGAACCATTCTTTTGGATGAGATTGGCGATGTCTCTGCTTCTGTTCAGGTTAAACTATTGCGTGTTTTGCAGGAAAAGACTTATGAGTCGGTAGGAGGTGTCTCTTCGGTTAAAGCTGACGTGCGTGTTATTACAGCGACCAACAAAAAACTCGACCAGCTTGTTCAACAAAGTAAATTCAGAGATGATTTGTATTACAGAGTAAACGTAATGAGATTGGAACTGCCTCCACTGAGAGACAGGAAAGAAGATATTCCGTTATTAGTTGACCATTTTATCAGCCGATTTAACCGCCTGCACAATAAGAATATTTGCTGCGTTACAAATGAAGTGACAGCAGCCCTTTTGGCCTACGATTATCCGGGTAATGTGCGTGAGCTTGAGAATATTATTGAGCACTGCTTTGTCTTATGTGAGGGCGAGATAATAGAGTCAAAACACCTGCCCGCGTCGATTCACCCAAGCT
>CAYSLN010000310.1:0-2566 GCA_964431825.1 uncultured Pirellulales bacterium
ATATTCCACCAGAGATAGCAAAAAGACCACAGTTGGCTGCCGGCCGGCCGGCAGCCACAGGCTTGGTAGGCCTGCCGCTAAATGAGTTGGAGAAGCAAGCTATCATAGACACATTGGCGAAAACACAGGGAAACCGCGAAAAAGCTGCGAAAATCCTCGGCATCGGTGAAAGAACACTCTACCGGAAAATCAAGGAATACGAGATATAGATTGTCTTGGCGAAAGTTCCTTGCAGTTTACGTCAACTGATTTCGGTCAATTATAGAGAGTCGATATGTGACTTTCTGTGGTTTCTTGCATTATATAGGCAGAACAGAAATGGTGGCGAGTGAATATGGCCATTTAGGGATTGCGACTTTGATTAGAAAACCAATATCTTATGGTGCTGTTATTTTAGTTGCTGTTACTTTATGCACCTGTATGTCGGCTTATTCCCAATCCGATGAACAGACAGAGTTTGCCAAGCTGATAGCAGCTCGGCCTTTCCCGGACTTGGAGCGGCTGGCTGAACGCTCAGCACCAAATTACACCGGGAAAGATGTTAGCGAGGCTTTCTATGACATCCTCAAGCTGCGAGAAGTTGGAGACACTAATGCTGTGCCTGTTCTCGAGAAAATTATGGCCGACAACCTCTACTCGACACGCATCCATGGCTTTGCTGCTTCCCAAGCACTGTTCTGTATTGGCACACAAGAAGCCCACCAGATTCTTTCCAAATATCTGTTGACTGATCGATACTTTGCGGGTCTCGGCATCAACTATACCTTTCATTGGCAGATGCAAGAGCCAAGACGAAGAAGTTTCATTGAACAGTATCATTTAAAAAGCATTTCGAAGGATCTGGCGGTCAAATTGGATGCCGAGGAAGTAAATGACGCAAATGACCAATACATAAATTTTATCGTGGTTCTACACAATCTTTCGGACGAGCCATTGCGTATTCTTGATAGGCAGGTCTACCGGGGCCGAATGCTATATTTTTTTTCTGACACCGGCCAATTTGTTCGAAGGTATGAGCCGGTGGAGTATAAGATGCTGCCGCCTCAGTTCATTGAACTGGTTCCTAACTCAACCCACCGATACGATATCCGCGTGTATATAAAACGACTCGGTGAACAAAAACTTCCATACTGGGGTTCAGCTGAAGATGCGACGATAGTGCTCGAGACTAATGATATGATTTACGATATTGCCCAGCCAGGCCGATTCAAAGTCTATGCAATGGTAGAGGCCCAGCCACCGACTAAAGCACAAATTGAAAAGTTGGGGTTTGAAAACCTCTGGTCGGGAAGGGTAGTTTCCCAAGCTGTTGATATAAAAGTACGTGAGAGATAATAATCGCTGTCTTGGGAAAAATAATTTATCGAGCTTGATGATTGTTCTTGTCGGGTTTTAATCTTTTTCTTTTATCGCCTTTATCATCTTTGGCACAACGTCGTTTAGGTCGCCGACGATCTTGTAGTGTGCGATGTTGAATATTGGTGCTTTGGGGTCCGCATTGACCGCGACGATTTTTTGACTTTGTGACATCCCGGCTTGATGCTGAATTGCGCCGCTGATTCCGACCGCTATATACAAACTTGGCCGCACCGTAGTGCCGGTTTGGCCGACCTGATGGTCCTTGTCGATAAAGCCTAAATCAACCGCTGCTCTCGTTGCTGCCGGTGCCGCACCGAGGCGGTTTGCTAGGTCCCAGATAAGTTTGAAGTTTTCCTTACTGCCTACGCCTGCTCCGCCGGCAACGATTATCCTCGCTGCCTTTAAGTCGACTTTCTTTGGTCGTTTGTGCTCCTCAAGGATCTCTATGGGGAGGTCCTGTTTCAAAATTTTTGCTTTCTCTTTGATAATCTCGCCTTTACGGCTGACATCCGGCTCCGGCATTGGCATTACGCCTTCGCGGACAGTGGCCATTTGTGGCCAGCGGTCGTAATTTATAATGGTAGCGATTATATTTCCCCCGAAAGCCGGCCTTATCTGAAACAGCAGGTTCTTGTGAAGTTTCTTGTCCTTTACGGTCGTGTGGTCGCCGATTTGAAGGTCGGTACAGTCGGCGGTAAGACCAGCTTTGGTTGCACTTGCGATTCGTGGTGCCAAATCTCGGCCGGCAATTGTAGCTCCATAGAGCACAATCTGAGGCTCGTACTTGTGAATTAAATCAAAGATCACCTTGGCATAGCTGTTGGTCTGGTAAGCGCCAAGGAGCTTATGTTCAACCAGATATACCTTGTCAGTTCCGTAGTGTGCTAATTTTGAGGTTAGCTCTTTGACGCCATCGCCTAAGAGAATAGCTGCCAGTTTTACACCAAGCGCATCGGCTAAGTGCCGAGCCTTGCTCATTAGTTCGAGTGGCGTATCTTCTAATTGCCCGTTATGCTGCTCAGCAAAAACCCAAACTTCACCTTTTCTGTTTACTTCTATCATAGTTCGTATCTCGAGGTTATCTGATGTGTTAATGCGTGAATGCGTTTGTTCGTCTACTCATTCACTCATTCAAACTTCACGCTATTATTTTGTCTTGAATCAGCTCGTGTATCATATCCGATATTCCCTTGTCGCTTGGCTCGAT
>CAYSLN010000311.1:0-2566 GCA_964431825.1 uncultured Pirellulales bacterium
ATGAGAGCGGCTTGTTTTGATAAGGCGGTACTCTCGTGCATAATCGAAAATTGCCACAAGCATGCCCTGGAAGGTGTTTTTTTTAGCATCCTCTGTTGAGCCTTTTGGATGGTGGTAAAGTGAGGCAGCTTGGTCAGGCCGAGAGCATCCTTGATATTTTGATGCTCTTGGAGAATTCTGATTATGCCGCGGTAGTCGGTCTTGAAAAACTGACGTAGTGTCAGGATTGCAAATATCTGGGCTTGTGTGAAATCGTGCCGACTTCGAAGGTCTGAGTATGGTGGCAGGGCCTGTTGAGCAGTTTTCAAGGCCATTTTTGCCAAAGCTATTGGCGATTTGGTCATAGCAGGACGTTTTGCCATTTTGGAATCCTTTCCAGTGTTGGTTGCAAATTGTCGCTTTATTATTACTTATCGCCATGACTTAAGCCTTTTGATTAGTCCTTTCTACAAAGCAAATCAAGTACATAGAACAAAACGGGAGGTCATCTACACCAGAGTTCAACGTAACCCAATGGCCAATGTATGGGCCAAGACGTGTGCGTTGCAGGTGTCGGCAAAAATTGCAAAAATCAAAGGAGCAAGGTACATCTGTAAAAAGAGTATACCTTGATCACTGTGATTTAGCATTTGATGGTGCGGTGAGCACAGTTTGTTATTCCATTCAGTTTGTTTTGGATAGCAGGTTTTACTTCAATGTCGATCAAGGCCGCATACATGGATTTTATGAGACTAAAGATGAAAATATCTCTGCTTTCCGAGAATTAATCTCTAAGCCTCAACGCGGTGACTTCCGCGGTTTTAAAGTGCTATCAATGAAGTCAGCTGATGAGCCAGAGGAGTTTTACTGGCAACTGACAACTCCAATAAAAATTCTGTCATGATTAGTTGCCTGAGGACAAGTTGGTTCTTCAACGATCAGTTCCAGCTTCCGAGTTGGATGGTTTCAAGGCTTCACGGTGCTATCGCTTTTTTATGCACAGGAAGGCCTGATAGGTTCTTAGCCTTGTAACAACCGAGCTATAATGAACGAAGTAGTATACGAGATTTTCGAAGGAATTATTAGCTTTCTCTACGTAGTGGGGGGGTGCGCACTTGGATTCGCTCTGGGCTTAAGCTCCTCAAACCTGACCAACGTTCTTTTTGAAGCGATTTCAAGTGTGGTGGCACCAACAGATCGGACCAATCTTAACGAGCGGTTCGAACTTGCCGCCAAGGAGTTGGAACGCTCGAGAGCAAAATGGATGATGAGAGCATTTTGCATTTTGGCTTTCGGCATACTTCTGGATATCATTATCGGCGTCGTTCGTAACTGACAGGGATTGTTTATTTAGTGAACTTGACACAACAGTTTCTTTGAAGATAGTGTAAATAATTTAAATAGAGGAGGAGTGATTCTTATTATGAGTGTAAGCAAAAAGTCATCTGGGCGTAATTGGATTGATGCAATAAAGCACTACGGAGAGTATCCGCCCGAGGGTTCCTATTACGAGTTAGCCTCGTTACGAAAAGGCGATTCAATGATGCATGTATATTTGCGTGACGATGAATTCTGCGGCTTGTACAAAGGGTTAAAAGTTCCAAAGGTCGAGGAAGGTGTGGAAGGATACGTATGCCTACGGTTGACCGATGGTAGCGATGTGAAAATACCAGGAAAGGTGACGGCAGTCTGTGGACGTCAACACAGGTTTGTCCTATCACATTTGGTCAAATCGTTTGAGGTCTTTGGCTCGCTTGATAAGCAGCTCGCCGAAGCAAGAAAGGATATTGGTAAGAAACGTTTTATCGAGGATTACCTGACTAGTGCGACCAAAGTAAGAACTGGAGATTAAGCCATCTGGATAATGTTTGGTGTTAGAAATCCTATCACTTTACGATCTTTGGTCCTTCTTCATTTTTTCATATCATTACATCTCAAGCTAAGGAATTTGCTAGGAAAAATTGCCTAATTTAAGAGCCTCATTTTAGCTGTCGAGTTTACCAACAGACCGTTAGTAACAAAAACTTTAAGCTAAGAACCAAGACTTTTCATAGAAACTTACTCACAAACCCCCAAACAGTAATAGCTGTTTACTTCCAGCCTCCGTTTTTTTCTTTCCACACCTGATACCTCTTTTTTCAAGCAAGCTTTCCGGATTAATGTAAAATAACCACCCTTTAGGTGTTCTGTCTCTGAATTATGGCTTATTAGCTTCGTTCAGCTTTGACCACATCTGTTTGACTCCCTCAGTCTCTAACCCGTTCACCAAGGCCTTCGCCAGTGCAGTGGTTATGTCCTAGTCTTGGGTCATGGCCAGCAGACCTTCTTCGGAAAACTTACCTTCAATAGCAAGGCTTGTTTCTAACTTAGACCCCATTAACTGCATAGCTTCCTCCTGCATCGTAGGACGATAGTATAAGTAATATACCTCTATCGGTTGCCGCTACCCTATCCGCCAAGACCGGCGCCACGCCTGCCGCAAGGTGAATATGCTGTACCCAGTCTGATAGAAAATCAGGGTGGGGAAGACATAAAGGTCAAGCCCTGTTTGAGCCAGCTTTGGTTTCGCAATGATTTTATGAAAGCG
>CAYSLN010000312.1:0-2556 GCA_964431825.1 uncultured Pirellulales bacterium
CTGTAATCAGCACCTTAATCATAATCCAACTCCAAAAAACCATTACTCTTAAATCGCAAAAGCTGTATTATAGCTGGACCTCTAGCCAATATCAAGTATGTAAAAATTACAACCCCTTTACCCCGTGAGATGTGTCTTTCACTATCTCAGCGGGGCCCTCCCCTCCTCGCAATCCAAACCGCTTCCCCGAACGCGGCATTCTACCATCTCAATAAAACGTAGGGGCAATCCTGTGTGATTGCCCTAATGCCCACCATGTCATCCCCGCGCGTAGGGGCAATCCAGCGTGATTGCCCTAATGCCCCGACGCGGCAATCTTCAACCAAAATAACCAATCGTCAATACTTGTCCTGCTTGCCCTGCGAAGCCCCTTTGTTTAGGGCGAAGTGGGGAGCAAAGTCGAAGGAGTAAATCGAAACGCCCCGGCTTCACCGGACTCAACCAGCGAGATACGAGATACAAGCGACCAGCGACGAAATTTGTTCGAGAGAGTTGCCTTGCTCACGCAAGGTATGCTTTTCTTCCCCGCCAATCCTTATTTCATAACCCGAATGCTTAAAAAAAGGTGATAGATCCTATTATTTGTCAGAAGGCCTTAACTTTTCAAGTTGATCTGTAAATTGTTTTCCGAGAATATCTTCCATTGTTGCATGAGGCAAATTCCAAAAATCATGAATATTCTTCACACCCAGATTGTAGAACGCTAAATATTGGCCTCTGTCTAATGGCAATGGAATAGAAATCAACTCTATAGCATCAGATCGAATACCAACTTCAAGTTGCTTTAAGAGAACCTCAATTTGATCTCCGCTTGGTCCTTGACCCAACAATATTACATCGGCTATCTGATAAGCAGATCGCAAAATGAAACGTGTGAAATCAGCAAATGTGCGTATGGTCCCATAACCTATTGCGCCTTGAAAAGGATTTGTTGAATACTGCTGCTCGATGGTTTTTACCGGTATACCATTAATCCAATCCCACAATATCGCAGCACGTTTGCACCGAGCATAATAAATAAATTGATCCCCCTGTATATAGCGCTGCAAAATCTGAACAACATCAGATCCGTATCTACTCGCAGCATCCCGCTGTCGAACAGATTCTTTGTGGCCGCGCTTCATTAATGGAGTATATATATTATTGTCCAACTCATCCAAGGCTTGCACTAAAGCCATTAAACATTCGGGTGTTATTTGGCTTGGTGAAATCAGTTTAAGCAACTCTACAAATCTCATAGCCGAATTAAAAGAAAGAGCAGATTGGCCACAAATTCTACCTAATAAAGTTAACTGTACGTTCTCACCTTCCTGGTCGACTAGACCAAGACCTATCATTCTTTCCAGCAGTTTCTCCAGTCGCAAATATATTTCGTCCCGCCACTTTGGATTTGTTTTGTTCGCAAGATAACCACCATAAGTATTAAGAAGTAGAGTAGGAACTTCTTTTTTAAGAATTTTCTTAACCTGTGCAAGCAACCTAATTATCCAAGTTTCTATGTGTGAAGGATCAAATGAAGACCTGATTTTCTCTAGCTTTCCGGTTGTATATCGCTTAAAAAGAACATTCCTCTCGTTACTACTTTGTGCCAAGATAATAGCTAAACCCTTTTCATTGAATCCCAATCTTCCTGCTCGTCCAGCCATGTTTTTGTACTCAGCAACTGTAAATGGACGACCATCTTCCCCTACAAATTGCTGTTCTGCCAAAATTACGGTTGTTGCTGGGGTATTAATACCTGCTGCTAATGTAGTCGTAGCTGACAACACCTTTACATGACTGTCAGGATCTCTAAATTGACGCTCGACAACGACTTTTTCTTCTCTGAGTAAATTTGTGTTATGAAATGCGGTTCCGCCCTGCAGACAGTTTTTTAGTTTTTCAGATGTACTTGGGAGA
This sequence comes from uncultured Pirellulales bacterium, assembly GCA_964431825.1. Lineage (GTDB taxonomy): Bacteria > Planctomycetota > Phycisphaerae > Sedimentisphaerales > Anaerobacaceae > CAYSLN01. Next base: position 1,900 of record CAYSLN010000312.1, read on the forward strand.
TCATAATTAGGCAATGAATTTATTGCCTCTGTGGCAGCAGGTAATCCAAGTTCTTTTGAAAGATAATTCGCTGCACCTTCTGCAGGCCCCTTCTGATTTCTAAATATGATTATCTTCTCTTTATTATTTTTGAGCAAGAGATCCCTAACCAGAGGAACTATTACATCCTGAGAACTTGGTTTATTCCGTCGTTGAACGATCGACCCAACGGGAAGCAACTGTGATTCTTTTGTTTTGCCTGATTCATTTAGATATTGAAAAGTACCATTGCGGTCAAGAACTCCTTCTATTAGCGGTACGGGTCTTTCGTATGTCACCAATTTCTCACAACCAAGCCAATTGTCAAAGTCATTAACGTCTCCAATTACAGCAGATAACGCAATTATTTGCGGGGTAATTTCTTCTTTACGGGCTGACAAAAGATATGTAAGGAGCAATTCTACAACAATGCCTCTGTGTGGGTCGGTAATGAACTGTGACTCATCAATGACAATAAGCCCTATGTGATTAAGCAATGAAGGATTAGCAATTGAAACGTTTAGAAACATCTCGAAAGTTAGAAAAGCAATATCATATTTCCCACGGACAAAAAATTCTGCTTGGTCAGTAAAATCCCCAGAACATCGTACGACTCTCATATCAAGCTGCTCACTATAT
>CAYSLN010000313.1:0-2549 GCA_964431825.1 uncultured Pirellulales bacterium
CTTTATTAAGAGCTATCACCAACGAGCAAATAAATATGATAAATGTAACCGATATTGCCGGGAAAACCGGTAAAACCTTCTCGATTTTCTCCTTCAGGTAATGCCTTACACTAAAGCCTACGAACAACGGCAAAACCACCATTTTTACAACGCTCAGCACCATATCAAAAAACGGAACTTCCAGCCTCGACCGCGCCAAAATAAACGTCAAACCTGGCGTAAGCAACGGACACAACAGCGTCGAAACTGTCGTCAGTGAAACTGAATACGCTGTATCGGCTTTCGCTATATAGCTCATCACATTACTTGCCATCGCTCCGGGTGCCGAACCCGTAAGTATCAATCCGACCGCAATCTCTGCTGGCAGACCAAACAGCTTCGCAATCGCAAACGCCCCAAGCGGCATAATACTAAACTGCGCAGCCGAACCAATCAAAACGATAACCGGCTTTTGCAATATCCTTTTGAAATCCTCGACCTGCAGTACCGCCCCTATGCCGAACATCGTCAGAGCAAAGAACCAATCCATCTGGCCCTTTAAAGACACGAAAGGTCCCGGCCAAATGTACGCAACAATCCCGAAACCAACCACCCAAATCGCAAAGTACTTCGTATAAAACTCTAATATCTTCTTCAGCATGTCAAAAATTATAACCCCTTCTCACGCCAGTATGTCTTTATAGTCCGCGCAGAATTTCTTTCGTTTGCACCCGCGGCAATGACCCCCGCTCCAGATATTGTCGAACTGCTCCATGACCTTACTGACTATCCTTTGCTCATCGGTGATAATCCCTGCCTCGAAATTTCTTTTATGCTCGCTCTTGGCCCCCATCCCTGCACCCGTAAGATTCGCACTGCCGGAGTAAACGAACTCACCGTCAATTACTACGGCTTTGACATGAACTCTCGGACAGAGAATCCGTTCCATACCTTTTATCAAATTCGGATACTTATCGAAATCCCTTCGAAAAGCTGCCCCCGGCTCTTTAGCGTGCAGCAGCCTTATCTCGACGTGCTTCCCAACCAAATCGGACAGGATTTCGAGAAACGGTACCATCTTCCCGCGCTTATCAACATAAAGGTCCTTCAGGTCGGATGTTGCTATCCAGACAAACTTCCGCGCCTCTCCTACTCTCCGGCAAATCACCTCTTCGTATATGTCTCTGTCTGTAATGAATTCAAGCATTTACTTCAATCAGCCAAAACGCCCACCCAAACTCAGAGGGCAGCCCAACACAGACTGCCCATCTATACTATTCAAACTCCGACTACATCTTTTTATCGGCAAAACACAATAGTCCTCCACTAATATATACTATTATTTGTTTTGCCGCAGCCCTTTTTGCTACTCAATACCGGCCTCCATTTATATAATTGAGCCCACTATGGAGCGAGCCGCTTACAGAATTATCGATGCCAATTTCAACCGAGCCCGCGAGGCCCTTCGCGTCATAGAAGAGTTCTGCAGATTCGCCCTGGACTCCGCCCAGCTAACCGAGCGCACCCGCCGGCTCCGCCACGAGCTCTCCTCCGCAATCGACCAGCTCGACGCCGGCAAACTCCTCTCCAGCAGAGATACCCTCGGCGACGTCGGCATCGGCCAAAAATCCGAACAACAAATCCAACGCACTGAATTAAAAGACTGTTTCACTGCCGGCTGCAAACGCCTCACCGAAGCCCTCCGCGCAATCGCCGAAGTCACCCAGACGCAAAACCGCCCCCTCGCAGAAAAAATCGAAAAGCTCCGCTACGACGCCTACACCCTCGAAAAAGACATCGTCCTCTTCAGCGAGCCCGCCGAAAAGTTCAAACGCGTCAAACTCTACATCGTAATCACCAGCCACCTGCCCGCCGACATCTTAAGTTTAACCGACAAATGTATCGCAGGCGCCGCCGACTGCATCCAGCTCCGCGCAAAAGATATCAACGATGACATCCTCCTCGCCGTCGCCGAAGAATTCACAAAGATATGCAAAGCCGCCAACGTCCTCAGCATAATAAACGACCGCGTCGATATCGCCGTCGCCGCTTCCGCCGATGGCGTCCACCTCGGCCAAAACGACCTGCCCACCGACCGCGCCCGCTCCCTCCAGCTGGCCCCCCTGATTATTGGCAGAAGCACCCACTCACTCGACCAGCTCGAAACCGCCTGCAAAGACCTCCCAACATATGTCAGCCTCGGCCCCGTCTTCGCCACACCGACAAAACCGTCCGCTCCACCCGTCGGCCTCGAATACGTCAAACTCGCCACAGAAAAACTCGCCGGCTCAGGCATCGCCCACGTCGCCATCGGAGGCATAACACCCGACAACGTTGACCGCGTCCTCGCCGCCGGCGCAAAAACCATCGCCGTCTGCTCCGCCGTCACCAACGCCCCCGACCCAGCCAGAGCCTGCCAAACACTAAAACAAAAACTCTCCGCCTCACTCAAAACCCAACCCTAAAAACTTAAAACTGGTTTTCCCCTCCGAGATACGAGATACGAGATACGAACTTGTCATCTCTGAAAGCGTGTTTTATGTCAACTACATTTTTAAGTCATTCGCTTA
>CAYSLN010000314.1:0-2546 GCA_964431825.1 uncultured Pirellulales bacterium
ACCCGATCGGGCACTTCCTCCATCTGGGGTGATAAAGTTCTAAGCTCTAGTTCTGCTGCGGCAACACCTTTATTATAAATACCCAGGCTCAATCTCATACCCACATATAACAACATCAGGCCTACAGCCACAGCAGTAATCAGAGCCTTGATTGATGAGCGGTTGATTAGTAACATGGTGTGCTGTTTTATCTCTACAGGTAAAAGATTAATATCGCGCGGTGAAGCTAAGGCAGCGCCTAAAGCCGAAGCAAACCTGTTTACTGTCTCCGGTTTACTGTCGGGTAAGAAAGTTTCACTTAGTGGAAACGACTCAAGCGGATTACCCAACTGGACAGGAATACGCAAGCTCTCGCTTAAATGCTCTGTCAGGTTCTTAAGGTTGCCGCTGCCTCCCAACAAGATTAACCGCTCAACCGATGCACCCTGCTCCTTTTCACGATAATAGGTGAAAGAACGCCCGATTTCTGTTAAAAGTTTTTCTAAATTCGGACGTATTAAGGCATTAAGCTGTACAGTGGTAATTTTACCCTCCAATATTTTGGAATCACCACAATCAACGATACCGTATTTTTTCTTGATTTCTTCCGCCTCTTCCAGGGACAATTCTGTTTTCCCGCGGTCTGACACGAGCGATTGTGTCATATCCAGCGTAAAGTCCAGACCTGCTACGGGTAGTTTTCTATCAAATATAAGCTCTCTGTCCTGAAAAATAGAAAGCACACTGAAATTGTGGCCAATGTCCAGGACCGCGACTGTTTTGCTCTCTCCTGGACAAAGATTAGTGATGACATTTTTTAAGGCAAAGCAATGTTGGGTCAGTACATTAGGCCTAATCCCCGCCTGACTCAGTAAATCGATGTGTTTATCAACGCTTTCTTGTGGACATAAAGCTACAGCGACTTTAAGTTTTTTAACCCCATTTTCGGCAATTTCCTGAATAATTTTATAGTCTATGGCCGCCTGGTCTATAGGAAAAGAAATGGATTTCTTAATTTCCCATTTGAGAGCCTGAAGGATTTCGGATTTTGGCATAAATGGGATGACACATATTTTCATACAGCTAAGGGAACTGTTTAAGACCACATTTACTTTTGCATCTTTCGTATCAGTATCCCGCAACAGATTTTTTAGCTCGTCTAATCGGCTGTCTTGATTGTCCTGGCGAGAGTTTATTTCCTGCAGCTTGAGCTTCGTAAGAACCAATTTACCTTGCTGATTGACAAGTTCCACAAGCTTTATAGTAGAGCTTCCCATATCCAGGCCAATAAGCCTCTTTTTGGCAGGTAGATATTTCGATATTTGAATAAAAGCCTTTGTCACTTCACTGCTCCTGCCAAGTATTAGTTTTGGGAACTGCTGTTGAGTTTACATCCTGCTGTATAGTGCGGCTCTGGCCGTACACGGTTCCGGTAGAGGTTAACCGATAATCGCCTCCTCCTATATCACTTACACTAACAGAGAGGGTTCCCTCACCTAAAGATACGGGAGAAGGCGTACCTGTCCATCCTGAATCCTGTATCAGGTTATATATACCGTAATGAATCCCGGCATCGGCTAAATAGACTGCCTGGCTTTCTGAAATTTGCGAACCGGTGCTTTTTGTGGCAAACGAGACAAAACCAAGATACGCCCCGACTACCGAACTTACTGTGACCATCACAATCAATGTGAACAGTAATATCATCCCTTTTTTAACAGGCTTCGCTCCTGCTTTATATTTAGTTCGAAAAATTTTCATAAGTTTCTCGGTCTGACTTTTGTTCTAAGCCTCACTATTTCGTCAATTCTTTGTACCACGAAATCGAGAGTAATCTGATTAGAGCTTATAGTTAAAGCTGTTGCAGGTGCCGCGGCATCAGGTGAAATTAAATCACGCAAAATCAGTTTCCCATCCCCGGAAGCTGGCGTATCTCCTCCATTTATATCGGCTTTGACTAAATCGTAAATGCTTTCACTATAAGTAGAATCCAAAGTACCATCATCAGAGTTATACAAATAAAAAACATATGTGTTGCCTGATAAATCGTCGTACTGAATAGTATTGTCGATGGAGCTATACTGACTCAGGCTGCCGTCAGCTATTTCTTTTAAGTCTCTAACTGTCCTCTCCACAGCATAACTCATATCCTCGCGAACCTCGGTACGCAGGCGTCCGAAACCCCATGCCCGCAGACTCATCGTAAACAGATACGCACTTATACCCATCAAAACCGAAAAAAGCAGAAATACAATCAGGGTTTCCAATAGCGTAAAACCACTTCTGTATCTGTGACTATTTACGTTTTGTCTGTCAATGTTCATCTGCGCCTCAATATGCAGCAATAAATGTCTCTACCGCCACCGATTGTGTATTGCCCTTCTGTGTCCATTGGACAGTAACTGTTACATCTTTAAGCAGGTTCGGACCATAGGGTTCACCTACACTCACTATGCGCTGGTCTACCCAGTCAAAGCCAACAGCGCTTCCGGTCTCAATGCCGGCGCTTATACTACCGAAGGCAGTATCTTTCAGTTCCTCTATCTTTTCGTTAGCCAGATTAAGCG
>CAYSLN010000315.1:0-2536 GCA_964431825.1 uncultured Pirellulales bacterium
GTAAGAATCTCAACCGACTCCGTGTAAGTCAACCTGTAAAAAGGCGGCTTTATCTTCTCCAGCCCAGCAACATCCGCCCCTAAAAACTCAAGCTGCTCCCTGTTATCTTGCAAGACCTGCGCAACAATAAAAGATACGAAATTCTCCCCTAATTCCAGCAGACCATCCAGCTCAATAAACGCCACCTCCGGCTCAACCATCCAGAACTCCGTCAAATGCCGCCGCGTCTTGCTCTTCTCCGCCCTGAACGTCGGCCCGAAACAATAAACCTTCCCGAAACTCATCGCCGCCGACTCCAGATGCAGCTGCCCCGTCTGCGTCAAGTGCAACGGACTCCCGAAATAATCTATCTCGAAAAGCGTCTGCTCATCTTCGCCCGCCGCCGCCATTATGATTGGCGTATCGATTAAAATAAAACCGTTATCGTTGAAAAACCTCCGGATAGCATCGATAACCGTATGCCGTATCTTCCCGATACACCACTGCCGCTGCGAACGCAGATGCAGATGCCGATGCTTCAACAGAAAATCCACCCCGTGCGACTTCGGCGTGATAGGATAACCCTCCGCCTGCGAAATAACCTCCGCACCAGTCACCAACAATTCGTACCCGCCGACACTCCTTTGCTCCGCCCGAACCGTACCCGTAATAATCAGAGAAGACTCCTGCCCCAAATGTTTCAGCCCCTCGAAAAGCTCCTCGGATACATTTCCCTTTTCAACAACACACTGACACAACCCCGTCCCGTCACGAATAATCAAAAACTGAATCTTCCCGCTCGCCCGACTGTTATACAACCAGCCGCAAAGCGCCACTTCCTTGTCCACGTTGTCCTTTAATTCAGAAATATAAGTCTTAGCGTTCTTCTGCATCTGTAGTTTCCTCTCGTCTCGTGTAGCCTCTTGGCGGCCAGATTAACCGGCCTATCCACCTTGTTTCGCTCTGGATTATACACTGGAAACTAATTTCAGGAAACCATATAATACATAGTAAGGCATTTGCAAACAGGAGTCTTAAAACAGATGGGTATTCTTCGGATTGACTTCTTTTTAGCTCAATTGTTTGGTGCTTCCTGAATGAGAAAGAGATGAAAACACATCACAAAATATTTTTTGCTATCCCCTTTGACTCAGCCACACAGAATCTTTATAAGCGCGTCCGCTATGCCATCACAAAGCAATATCCAAAAGTCACAACCGTAATCGGAAATGAAGAAGTTGGCCCGTCCCCGGAGTATTCTGATATTGCGTCTTTCAAATCCCAGAATCGAGAACTGACAAAGCAGTTTGTGGGTCAGATTCAGGATGCCGATGTTGTCATTGCAGACCTAACTCACAACAATCCCAATGTACATGTTGAGCTTGGCATAGCACTGATGGAAAACAAGAACATTCTTAGAGTGACAGGGAGATCTCTCTCAGAACTGGGTTTCGACATCCGCAACCTTGACGTATTCCGGTATGAAGACTCAGGGCAATTGACCAAGAAAATTATCAAATATCTCAAGACATTTTTTAAAATTAAGCAACTAACTATCTCGAAAAGGTACGGGAATCTCTATTGTCGGGAACCTATGCCAATAAAGCTTAAAGCTATATCAAGCGGCTTCGACATCAAATCGAACTGTCCGGCCGATTTTGTAATGCGCGATGGTGCAGTTCGAGTTAAATTCAGAATCCTCAAAGCAAAACGTCCCGAAGATTGGTTTGGTGTCTTTTTTCGGTCAGCGGATTTCCCCTTAATGGGTAGTCACCTAGTCTACGTAAGACAGAATGGGGCAATTGAACTTGCTGTCTATCCTGGTCTTCGGGTTCTCAAAAAGTTGTCAACGCATCAATCTATTTCTGGAAAGCAGGACTTGTTCGTCCAATTTGAAAACAATTGTATAGACGTGCGTATGGGTCAAGCCCGACTCAGATATGACAAGCTTACACATCAGACAGTTGGTCGAGTCTTTCATGCAGCGTACGAAGCTGATGTTGACGTGTATTCGTCAGAAATGATTTGTCGAGACACGATTGAATGGTACAAATCAAGGTGGCAACGCTAAAAAAACAGAAACAGAAGCTCATAGAGCTAATGAAATCCATTGCCTAACAGCATGTTCAATTGGACACTGCGGGCGAGTCCATAAAACGTTGGTTGTTTCTTGCTACATCTAGTAATAGATTCATAAAACCCCCTGACCGCTCTACGCTAAACGCTGTACGCTCGTTACATATCAAGTTTTTCTCGCACGTGACTTAATAATTTATCCGTCGACACCCTCACCTGCTCCATCGAGTCCCTGTCGCGGATGGTTACGGTCTTGTCCTCCAGCGTCTGCCCGTCAACCGTCACACAAAAAGGCGTCCCCGCCTCGTCCTGCCTGCGGTACCGCCTGCCCACCGCTCCCTTCTCATCATAAAAGCTGCTAAAATGCCTCTTCAAATCGTCGTAAATATTCCTCGCTATCCCCGGCAGCCCGTCCTTCTTAACCAACGGAAACACCGCCACCTTCACCGGCGCCAGCGCCGGATGAAACCGCAGCAAATTC
>CAYSLN010000316.1:0-2513 GCA_964431825.1 uncultured Pirellulales bacterium
TCACTGTCAAAACCGACAATAAAACCGGCTTGTACCTGCATACCAAACCTCTGTATCTTTTTGACAGCTGCAACAACATCGCGTCCGGCGTTTTGTGTTTTGTTGCATTCAGCCAGACTTGAATCGTTCGGAGATTCGATGCCAATGAATACGCAGTCAAAACCGGCTCTGACCATCAGGGTCATAAGTTCCTCGTCATCGACCAAGTCGATAGAGGTCTGTGTATTAAAGGCAAACGGGTGTTTTCTTTTATCCATCCAGTTTATAATCGCCGGGAGCAATTCAATTTTCAGTTGCTGGCGCTTTCCTATAAAATTATCGTCGACAAAAAACACATCACCTCGCCATTTATGAACATAAAGGCTTTCGAGCTCGTCGATTATCTGGCTGGTGGTCTTTGTACGAACCTTGCGGCCCAGGAGAGCTGTAATATCGCAAAAATCACAATTAAATGGGCAGCCTCTTGAGTATTGAAGCCCCATAAGGCCATATTTTTTCATGTCAACTAAATCCCACATTGGAATCGGGCTGCTTTGCATGTCGGCTTTGAGTGTTGTTTTGTAAACCGGCTTTAAACAGTCATTTGAAAGATCCTCCAAAAAAGCCGGCAGTGTAATTTCTGCTTCATTAAGGACAAGATAGTCAACACCAGGAACCAACTCAGGAAAAGATGTGAATAACGGACCGCCTGCAACTACTTTAATGTTGAGTCTCTTACATCTTTCTACCACCTTCCTGGCAGAGTTTTTCTGGATAACCATTGCAGAGATGAATACATAGTCGGCCCACTTGATATGCCGGTCGCGAAGTTTAACCGTGTTCATATCAATCAGTTTTTTCTCAAAAGATTCCGGCAGCATCGCAGCAACCGTAAGCAAGCCCAGAGGCGGAAGAAGTGCCTTCTTGGAAACAAACTTTAGAGCACTTTTTAGACCCCAGAATGTGTTAGGTACTTCCGGATTTATTAGCAGGATTTTCATCTTATTTTCCTGATTATACACTGGCACACTACTCATGATTTTGTTTTGTGCCGACTCGAAACAGTTTATTACAGCCTAAGCAGCTTGATTTTTCATCAGTTTTTTTTCTGAGGGTGTTTTTGCTTTAATTCCTCAAGATACTTTGCCACGACATATTGCCGCAGCGATTTTATTATACGAGTTTTACCGATCGGTCACTTGGCCTGGTAGCTGAACTTCTGTCCGCCCACGGAAGCCTCGAACATCAGGCCCGCCTCGTCCATGGTGAAAACCGCCACACCGTTTGTGAACTTGGCATTAGCGCCGGCGCCCGATTTGATCGCCACGGCTGTGGCTTGGACGTCGAAGCGGAAGTTGCCCTGCTTGAAGTTCTCAACGTTTTGCCCGGTTTCAAAGCAGATGATCTCGGTATAGGACTGCCCGCCGAGCTGGAAACCAATCGACCCTTGGGTTAGATCGCAATAGCCCACGGCGTTACCATGCTCATAGAGCACGCCCTTGCCGTACGCCCCGCCGATCCCCACGGCCCCCTTACCGACCGAAGGGAAGACAGCGTAGCCTGCGGCTGTGTCGAATATGTTGACTAGGGATGTGTCATTCTTTTGCGCCTTGGCCAAAGCCACGGCGGCCTCATGCTCAATGTCAGCCTTGCCTTGCACCGAACGGGGCGCCGTCGCACAGCCGGTCATCACTTGGAAACCGATCACACCGAGCACCAGAAACGCTACTCTCATGTGGTATCTTTTCATAATTTTGTCCTTTCCTTTCTTGGGGTTTAGTATCAGATGCAGACAGCCACGCTGTCCAACGGACCAAACCCACATACTCATTTTCTATGCCAACTCGAAACAGTTTTTCAAAGCCTAAGCAGCTTGACTTTTCATCATTTTTGTTTCTGAGAGCGTTTTTCCTTTAATTCCTCAAGATACTTTGCCGCTGCATCTTTACCGCCTAATCCGAACGCAAGAGCCAAAGCAAGGCAAATGCCGCCAAGGATAATATTGAAAGTGGCAGTTACAAAAAGAGGGGCGATACCAAGCTGTGCCAGTGAAATTGTCACTGCAAAAATTATAATCGCCCATCGGCTTATACCGGCCAACATCTCCGGTTTGGGTAATTTCGCATTCTCCGCAGCTATCCGCACTATCCCTGACACAAAACTTGCCAGAAACATTGCTACCACAAGTACAAGCAACGCTGCTATGACCTTCGGGACATAAGCAAACAAGTTTGAAAGAATGTCCGAAGCCTTTGGCAGCCCCAATGCGTTTGCTACCATCACAAGCACCATGATAATAACCAGCCAATAAACAAGCCTGCTTACTACCTGTCGGGCAGTAATCTTCAAGTCCCCTTTCCGCAGAACCTCTGATATACCAGCCTTATCCGCAATCGCATCGAATCGTACCACCTTGAGCACTCCGTTCACTATCGATCTGATTATTTTGGCCACAATCCAGCCAACAATCAGAATTAATAGTGCGCCCAGCAGGACAGGCAGATAGGCCATTATTTTGGTCAACATCTGACGGA